>DATLEX010000135.1:0-8644 GCA_035525045.1 Thermoanaerobaculia bacterium
GCCGAGCCCCCTCCGTTCCGCTTCGCCGCCTTCCTCACCTACCTCTGGCCGAACGGGGCGCAGTTCTACGGAATCGAGGACATCGCCAGCCATTTCGGATCGGAGGCGCAGTACCGGCGCATCCTGCAGCGCATCGACCCCACCTCCTGGAGCGGTACCTCGACGGTCATCACCTTCAACAGCCTGCAGTTCAATTTCACCGACCCGCTTGTGTCGATGCTCGGGGTCCGTTACCTGCTCGAGCACCGGCCCATCGACATCATCAAGTGGACCATCTTCGGCCAGACGAGGCCGGGCGTGCCGGAGACGGGCAGCTTCATCCTGGCGCCGGGCACGGTGGCGCAGCGCACGATCAGCGTGGACGAGGAGCCGTTCTGGGCCATCGAGGTCCCCGCCGACGTCGTGTCGGCCGTGGGGGCCGCGCCGCGCGTCGACGTGGAGATGGTGAAGGAGGGGTCGGTGGCATGGTCGCGCACGTTCAGCGCCGCCGACGTCGCGGCCATGAACAAGTTGTACATCCCGCTGCGGCGGCATGCCCGCCTGGGGGAGCGCGTGGAGCTCCGGCTCTGGGCCACCAGCATGAGCGTGCGGCTGCTCAAGGGTGATGCGCCGGCGGGGCAGACCCCGCTCTACTACGGCCGGGTGACCATTCCCCTGGTCTTCGAGCGCGAGCTGCCGGAGGGGAGGGTGTTCCGGAACCTGGCCGAGGTGCCGCGGTTCCACGCCGTGGGGCGGGTGCGGAAGCTCAACAAAGAGGAGTTCCTGCTCGCCCGCGACCTCGATTTCTCGGAGGAGGCGGTGATCACCGACGACCCTGTCTTTCCACCGCATCAGATCGCCCAGGACGGGACGGTGGAGATCGTCAGCTATGCGCCGGCCGTGCAGCGTCTCGTCACCACGGCCTCGAAGCCGATGTTCCTCGCCTCCTCGGAGAAGCTCACGCCCGAGCTGCGGGTCACCATCGACGGCCGCCCTGCCCGGCTGGTGGAGATCAACACGATGTTCGCCGGTGTGGTCGTCCCGGCCGGACGGCACGAGGTGGTCTTCAACCGGCGGATCGGCCGCGGGTGGTGGCCTCTCTCGGCGGCCGGGGTCGTGCTTCTCCTGGGCGCGGGGTCGGCGGAGGTCAGGCGCGCCTGGCGACGACGATGATCTGGTAGGCGAACAGCGAGAGCCACAGCCGGGTCAAGGCCGTGAGAAGTTTCTCCCCCGCCCGGAGCAGCAGCTCGGGTGTGTACCGGCCGATGATGAGGCGGATCGGTACCGACGAGCCGCGCACAGCCACCACCCGGAACCCGGCGCTCTCCAGGTCCCGCCTGATGGTCCGCAGCGTGTAGAAGCGAAGGTGGGTGTTGTCGAGGATGCCGCGGTCGCGGTACTCGAAGACCCCGAACAGGAGGCCGATCCGCACGGTGATGTTGGCGATGTTCGGCACGGAGACGAAGAGGTGGCCGTCCTCGGCCAGCCCCTCCCGGATGAGGCGGAGGAGCGATGGAGCGTCGCGGAGATGCTCGATGACATCGGCGCAGACGATGGCGTCGGCGTTGGGGGGCAGCTTCTTGAGCTTCTCGAGGTCGGCGATCAGGACGCGGTCGAAGCGCTCCTTAAGTGCGGCCATGCAGTCGAGCTGAAACTCGAATCCGAGAGTGCGGCGGAAGTGGTCGCGCACCGCGGAACCGAGCTCGCCGCCGGCGGCGCCGAGATCGAGCAGCGTCCCGCCGCGCCTGGCGTAGCGGCGGATCAGCCCCATCAGGATGCGGTGACTGCTCCCTTCGAAGTCTTTGAAAGTGTAGACGTTCGGCAATGGAAGGGCTCAGGCCTAGGTGATCCCGACCTCCGAGTTGTCGCCGACCATGAATCGATAGGCGGCCGGTTTCCGCTGGGTCCGGCCAATCTTGACGTTCTTGCCGATGAGGCTGGCCTCGATGCGGCCGTTGACGTGAGCGATGGTGGAGCACTCCAGGACGATCGAGTTCTCCAGCTCGCAGTACTCGAGGGCGCAGCCGTTCCCGATGGAGGTGTAGGGTCCCACGTAGGCGTGGTTGATGCGCGCGTCCTTTCCGATGATCGAGGGGCCGCGAACGACGGAGTCGACGATCTCGGCCCCTTCCTCGACGATGACCTTTCCCTCGATCTGGCTGTTGGTGATGGTCCCGCGCACGTCGCGCTCGAACGTATCGAGCACGGTGCGGTTCGCCTCGAGCATGTCCTCGATCTTGCCGGTGTCCTTCCACCATCCCTTGACCACGTGGGGGTGAACGGTGTGTCCGTTGTCGAGGAGCCACTGGATGGCATCGGTGATCTCGAGCTCCCCGCGGCGAGAGGGCCTGATCGCTTTGGCCGCGTCGAAGATCGTGGCGTCGAACATGTAGACGCCCACCAGGGCCAGGTCGGACTTCGGCTCGGCGGGCTTCTCGGTCAGCCGGACCACGCGTCCCTCGCTGCTCAGCTCCGCCACGCCGAACTGGGAGGGATTCGGCACCTGGGTCAGCAGGATCTCGCTGTTGCAGTCGATGCTCCGGTATTCCTCGACCAGGGGGGTGATGCCGTGCTGCAGCAGGTTGTCGCCGAGATACATCACGAAGGGAGAGCGGCCCAGGAAGTCCTCGGCGATGAGCACGGCGTGGGCCAGCCCCCGCGGCGCGTCCTGCTCGATGTAGGTCACCGCGGCGCCGAAGCGCGCGCCGTCGCCGATGGCATGCCGGATCTCGCCGCCCGTCTCGGGCGAGACGATGATGGCGATCTCGGGGATCCCCGCGGCGACGATGGCCTCGATCCCGTAGACCAGGACCGGCTTGTTCGCCACCGGGATGAGCTGCTTCGCGGAGGTGTAGGTGAGGGGGCGCATGCGCGTCCCCTTTCCCCCGCTCAGAATCAGGCCCTTCATGCTGTCGTGTCGAGTCATCAGGTTCCGAGTGCCGGCGCCTCTATCTGAGGGATCCGATCGTGCCCACGTTTCTGAGGGTGATGGCGACGTCGACGCTGTGGTCGGCCTTCTTGCGGCCGCCGGGATAAACGAAGAAGCGACGATAGGCGACGGCCAGACCGTAGCACGAGCCGGTGCCGCCAAGGATATATCGCTGCTCCAGGAACTCGCGCTCCCTCGCGTCGAAGCTCAACTGCAGGTCGGCTCGCAGCCGGTTCGAGAGAAAAGTCCCTCCCGTGCTCACTCTCCACTGGCTCGACTCCACCGTCGTGGTCTCCGGGTGCTCGTAGGTGGCGAACCAGGTCAGGCTGAGGTACCGCCCGCCCCGGAGGCCGCTGCCGATCAGGTTCGCGGAGAGGCTGGTCTGATCGAGCTGATTGGAGACGTTCCCCACCGTGGCGCTGGCATCGACGGTGACCGACTGGTAGGGGTTCACCCGCAGCGTGGCCACAAGAGGGGTGAACTTGTGCTCGGCCAGGGCTGACGAGCCGGGGGTGGCCGTGGTGAAGGGGCTGGAGAGCGCCGCCGTCTGCCGGAGCGAGAAGGACATCACTTCGCGCGCCGAGCCGGCTGTCCCGCGCTCTTTTCCGATCAGGCGTTGGGTCAGCGAGTATTCGACGCTCTCGCGTACGATGGGCAGGAAGGGGGAATCCACCGTGTCGAAGCGGATGATGTGGTCCTGGTTCGACGTCCCCGACGTGTAGCCGTAGCGGAACCGCGGCTCCATCACGTGCTTGAACCGGCTGAAGGCGCCGACCTGCCGGTTGAAGATCCTCGAGAAGGACGGCCCCACGACCTCCACCTGCCCCTGCGTGTAGAAGCGGCTGACCGGCTCCTCGCTGAGAACGCTGCGGAGCGTGACCGGGTCGCGCTCCAGGCTCGCCGAGTAGTGCGTCCCGCGGAGGGCGATCTGAGGGCGGATCGAGAACCAGGGCGGCGTCCGCAACTGGAGCGAGAGCGTGGGGAAGACGTCCGTGCGGAAGTACGAGGTCGTGCTGTCCGCTCCGGCCACCGAGTTCGTCCGCAGATACGCCGCCGAAGACTCCATCGAGTAGTACAGCGGCGAGCCGCCCACGCGCTGGGGGTACATCCGCAACTGGACGGCCGGAAGCTGTTCGAAATGCTGCGAGCGTACGAACGCCAGCTCCCGCCGGTCGGCCAGGATGTTGAGCGAGTACCGGGGCCGGTTCTTCGTCACGTACGCCGAAGAATGGATGTTGGAGAGCATCGTCATCTCCGGGTCGCGGCCGAACTGCCGGAAGAAGTCGAGGTTCGAGAAGTCCTGGATGTCGATGACCCCGCGGAAATCGCCCGGCAGGTTGTCCTGGGCATGCTGCCAGCGATAGCGCCACCGGAAGGCCTCGTCGGCGCCGGAACTCCCGGGCGTGA
The DNA here is from genome assembly GCA_035525045.1 of Thermoanaerobaculia bacterium. Lineage (GTDB taxonomy): Bacteria > Acidobacteriota > Thermoanaerobaculia > Gp7-AA8 > Gp7-AA8 > DATLEX01. The sequence continues at coordinate 4,316 of DATLEX010000135.1, forward strand.
TCCGCTGCGGATCGGCGTCGCGCACGCCGTAGACGTAGATGTCGCCGAGCTTCACGTCCTGTGAGGGAACGTAGCGGACGTTCAGCCCCCCGCCGTAATACCCCGCCGTGGTCACGTCCGCGGTGATCGTGGCGTCGACCGACTCGCCGAAGGGGATGAAGTACCCGAGCTCGAATCGCGTACCGAACTCCTGCAGGAACTGGAGCCGCGGGATGAGAAATCCCCGAGAGCGTTCGCTCTTGGTGGGCCAGAGCAGCCGCGGGGTCCAAAGGATGGGAACGTTCCGCGTCCGGAACGTGACGTTCCGCAGGTGAGCGTAGTCGTTGAGAGTCACCTCGGCGCTGCCGACGTGAAACGACCAGGCCGGCCGGTCGAGGTCGCACGAGGTGAAGACGCCGTCGGTCAGCCGGTAGGTGTCCTCGTCCAGCTTCTCGATCCGGCTTCCGGAGAAATGGAGCTCGGGGTCCATCGTGCCGGTGGCGTTGAAGAACGTGCCCGACTTGCTCTCCAGGTTGTAGATGGCCTGCGTGGCCGAGATGCGCGTCGGGCCCTGGTCGATGACCACCTTCCCCTCGGCCGTGACGTCCTTCGTCTTGAGGTTGTACGTGACCTTGTCGGCGCGAAGCCTCATGTCCTGGTACTCGATGGTCACCCCGCCCTCAAAGATCGTGTACTCGTCCTTCTCCGCCTCGACCCGGCCCCCTTCATCCACCTTGAACGTCACCTCGCCGCCGCCCGCCCGGGGAGCGGGAACGATTCCGAAGCGCGACGTCTGCGCGGCCAGGGGGGCGGAGAGGGTGATGAGTATGAGGAGAGCCCTGGCGGCGGAGCGTAAGTTCATTCGCTGGTGCGCATTGTATCCGACGCTCCCTGACCCTCGCCGGCCGCGCCCGCCGACTGGGCATGCTCGATGCGACTCATCTGATGAAGCTGCATGCGCAGCTTCATCACCTCGAGCTGGTAGAGGCGCGCCCGCAGGTCGGGCCGGGCGCGCTGCTGGCGCTTGCGAAGGGCGATCCGGTTGGCGATGCGGACGAACTCCCGGTGCGCGCCGGCGTCAGTCCATCCTCCCCTTCCCAGCCGGAGAATCGGATGCGCGGTGGGGCGGACGTCCTCGTCGTCGATGAAGCCGAGAGAGGCCTCGTGCCGCAGCTCGGCGCGGACATCCGGCCACTGCCTCAGCACCGCGCCGATGACCACGAGCGGCACCAGCGCCGCCGTGCCGAGGGCGATCCGCCGGTCCGGCACTCCCAGACGCACAAGGAGGGCAGGAGTCCACGCCGCGCCCATCGCGGCGGCCGCGGTCACCACGTCCCAGAGGATCTGACGCGTCTTCTCGGCCACGTGCAGGGCGGCGAAGGTGATGCCGTACCCCGCCACGGCCCCGGCCAGGAGGCATTCGGCGAAGGCGCGCAGCGGCTGGTCCCCATCCACCACCAGCGCCACGGAGGCGGCCGCGCCGCTGAGCGCGCCGAGGAGCATGCCGTCGGCCGGCTCGCTCTCCTCGCCGGTGAGGCGAGAGTAGAGCGCGGCCAGGGTGAGCATCACCGCGAGGGCGGTCACCTGCAGCGCCTGCTCGCCCGCGGCGAACCGGACCAGCACGCCGGCGATGGCACCGGCGAGCAGCGGGTTCCGCGACGCCCCCCAGAAGTCGGATTCGAGTGTCCGGAAATAGCGCACGGCCGCCGCCGCGACGAGGAAGGCGAGGATGAGGACGAGCGCCAGCACCGGATCGGTCATGTTCTCTACCGGTCGCGCGGGCGAATCGGATGCCGGGCGAAGTGCCGCCGGGCCCGCTCGATGTCCTGCCTGATCTGATGGGTCAGCTCCAGCGCCGAACGGAATTGCTGCTCGCGCCGCAGGAGGTGATGGAAGTAGACACGGACCGTGTCTTCGTACACGTTCGAATCGAAGTCGAGGATGTGGCTCTCGATGGTCGTGGCGTAGTTCTCGTACAGCGTCGGCCGCACGCCGATGTTCGTGACGCTCTCGAACGATCGGGCGAAGCTCTCGAATCGGGAGGTGGTCACGTAGACCCCCGACCCGGGGAAGAGCTCGTTGGCCGGATCGACGTTGACCGTCGGGAACCCGATCTTGCGTCCCAGACGCCGTCCCGTGGCCACCCGGCCGTCGATGACGTAAGTGCGGCCCAGCGCCAGGGCCACCGCCCGCATGGTCCCCTTCTCGACGGCGTCGCGGACGATCGAGCTCGACACGCGCATCCCCCGCAGCCGGACCTCGGGGACGCCGTGCACGGCGAATCCGTGCTTCCGCCCCGCCTCGTCCAGGAATGCCAGGTTCCCTTCCCGCCCCGCTCCAAAGCAGAAGTCGCGGCCGATGCGCACCTCCGAGACGGCCAGCGCTGCGACCAGAAACTCCTCGATGAACTTCCCCGCCGTCCAGCGGGAGAACTCCGGCGTGAAGGGCACCACCAGCAGGGCGTCGACCGCCATCTCCCGCAGCAGCTCTTCCTTCTGCGCGAGGGTGAGGATCTGGGGCGGGACGCGGTCGGGCGCCACGATCGACAGCGGGTGAGGGTGAAAGGTGACGACCGCGGACGGTTGCCCGATCTCCCGCGCCCGCGCCACCACCCCCCGGATGATCTCCTGGTGGCCGACGTGCATGCCGTCGAAATTCCCGATCGTGGCGACGCACCCGCGGGGAAGATCGGTCTGGCGGAGGGGGTCGTGGAGGACGAGCATTGTTGCTGCGCGCGGAGTGTAGCAACATGAGAGGGATGAAGGATGAAGGATGAAGGATGAAGGATGAGGAAGCTGGTTCTCGCTGCGTTCGCTCTTCTGGCCGCCGCCGGTCTCGCCGTGAGCGCTGAGGCGCCGGCGCGGCCCCGCGCGAGAGAGATCGGCGTCGTGCCGGGGATTCTTCCTCCCGGGCCGCTGAACGCGATCACCGATGTCGATGGCGTCCTGGTCGGCCATACCACCATCATCCGCGGCGAGAACGTGCGGACGGGGGTGACGGCGGTCCTGCCGCACGGCGGGAACCTGTTCCGGGAGAAGGTGCCGGGGGCGGTATTCGTCGGGAACGGCTTCGGGAAGCTGATGGGCTCGACGCAGGTCGACGAGCTGGGGGAGATCGAGTCGCCGATCCTGCTGACGAACACGCTCAGCGTCGGGCGCGTCGCGGACGCCGCCATCGACTTCATGCTGGCCCTGCCCGGGAACGAGAACGTCCGCTCGATCAACATCGTCGTCGGAGAGACGAACGACGGCGGGCTGAATGACATCCGCGGCCGGCACGTGACGCGCGACGACGTGCTGGCGGCGATCCGCGGCGCGAAGGGAGGGGCGGTGGCGGAGGGAAGCGTCGGGGCGGGGACCGGGACGACTGCCTTCGGATTCAAGGGCGGCATCGGAACCGCGTCGCGCCGCCTGGCGCAGAACCTCGGCGGCTACACCGTCGGGGTGCTCGTGCAGTCGAACTTCGGCGGCGTGCTGGCCATCGCCGGCGCGCCGGTGGGTCGCGAGCTGGGGCTCGGACCGACACGCGGCTCGCCGGTGGGCGACGGCTCGCTCATGATCGTCGTCGCCACCGACGCCCCCCTCGACGCCCGCAACCTGAAGCGGATGGGGGCGCGGGCGATCATGGGGATGGCCCGCACCGGCGCCGCCGGAACGAACGGCAGCGGCGACTACGCCGTCGTCTTCAGCACGGCGCGCAACCCGCCGCGACTTCTCCAGAACGACGAGGTCTCGCCGCTGTTCCTGGCAACCATCGAGGCCACCGAGGAGGCGATCTACAACTCGCTCTTCAAGGCCACGACGGTGACCAGCGCCATCGGGAAGAGCGAGGCGCTGCCCATCGGCGAGGCGGTGCGGATCCTGCGCAAGTACGGAGCGATCAGAGAAGCGACGCCTGACGGGTAGCGGGGTACTCGACGTGGTCGCCGGCGACGGCGGCGAAGCTGCTCAGCTCGTGCTTCTGCCGTTGCGCGGAGCCGAGGATGTGGACCACCTCGATGCCGCGGCGGACGAGCTCGTCGGAGAGCAGATTGCGATGGCAGCGCCACGGGACCGCTTCGGCGCACATGAACGCCGTCGTCGCGGTGCTTCCCGCGAGGCGGTCGACGGCGGCGTGGAATTCGGGCGTGGCCATGTAGTCGGCATAGGCGCGGAACTGCGCATTGCGCAACGCCATGTTGCGCGAGGCCGGTGAGGCGGTCCGCCGCCCGCCGAGGTCCTCGAAGTGCTCATAGGAGATCGCCGCGGCGGGAAGGGAGGCCTCCAGCGACTCACGCGAGAAGTGCGGATAGCGGCGCGAGCCGGGATACCGGCGGATGTCGGCGAGGCGCGTGACGCCGTTCTGCCTGAG
>DATLEX010000138.1:0-42132 GCA_035525045.1 Thermoanaerobaculia bacterium
AAAGTTTTGCGAGCCGAAAAGACGGGCACGGGCGCGGGCTCGGGCGCGGGCCCGGGATCGGGTCGCGATGTGTTGTGAGTCATGCGGCGGTTCCTTGGGTGAAGGGATCATGATCATGTTCCTCATGGCAGGATCATGCACAGTCGAGCCCGGGCCCGAGCCCGAGCCCGCGCCCGGCTTTTCCAGGCGCAGTCCCGGAAAATGCTTAGTTAGCTTGCTCCCCAGATAGAGGGCCTTACTCATTTGCCTGGGCTTTGCGTTCCACCGGTGGCCGCTCAGCGCCGGGGGGGTTGCCCGTAACGCTCGGTCACCTGCCGGACGGAGGCGGCGATGAGCTCTTCCAGCGCGGCGGCGTCGATGTCGGCGAGCTTCTTCACGTAGAGGCACGACTTGCCGGTCTTGTACTTGCCGAGGCGCTTCATGAGGTCCCCGCTGCCCTCGAAGCCCGACATGATGTAGAGGGTGAGGTCGTTCTTGCGCGGTGAGAAGCCGGCCAGGAACCAGTCCCCCTCGCGCCCGCTGTCGTACACGTAGTGGTACTCGCCGAACCCAACGATGCCGTTTCCCCACATCTTCGGCTGCGAACCGGTGACCCGCTTCATCATCGCGGCCACCGCGAGGCAGTCCTTCCGTCTGGCCTCGTCAGCGATCGACCCCAGAAATGCCTCGACACTCGACTCCGTCGGCTTCGTCTTCAGCTCCGCCATCGTGGGGAGGATCGTATCGCACGCTCATTTCCGCGGCACGCCGTTTTCCAGGCCGGTGGTCCACGACGGCGGGTCGCTCGCCGGAAACGACTCGGCGATGGCCTCGTCGATGCGGTCGTCCGCGTCCATCGGGCTGCCGGGCGTGCGGAGCGGGTCGATCCGGCCGCCGCGCGCCTTCTGCCAGTCCTCCTTCGGCGGTCTCACCGGTCGTTCCACGCGGTCTCCTTCACGGCTCGATCGTCACCCCGCCCGCCGGGGGTGCCTGCTCGTAGATCTCACCATACCGCTTGTAGCTGTTCATGACCTTGCGCACGTAGTGCTTCGTCTCGTCGAAGTTCACGGCGGAGAGGAAGTAGTCCTCGTCCGCCCCGGCGGCGAGGCGAGTCCACAGTCTTACCTGATTCGGGCCGGCGTTGTAAGCGGCCGTGGCGTGGTAGCGGTTGCCGTCGAACTCATCGCTGAGCGTGGCGACGTACTTCGCCCCCAGGCCGATGATGGTCCGCGGGTCGTAGAGGTCCTCCGGGGAGACCTCGACCAGCCCGATGTCGCGGCCGATGTCGCGCGCCGTGGTGATGATGAACTGCAGCAGGCCGCGGGCCGCGGCCGGCGACTTCGCGCGCGGGTCGAACCGCGACTCCTCGCGCATGATCGAGAGCACCAGCCGCGGATCGGCGCCGAAGCGCTCCGCGTCGCGGACGATGGCGTCATAGAAGTACCGCGGATAGAGCAGCCGGCGCACCGCCGCCGGGAGAAGGTCGGGGAGGTAATCGTTCGGGACCGAGCGCATCATGATCTCCACGGCGTGGATCGACTCGCGAGAGGCGTTGCCGCGGTTCAGCGCCAGCGACTGCGTGAGCGCGGAGCGGACATCGGACAGCGGCCAGCGTTCCCTGATCTCGCCCGTGGCCTCGTCGAACATGCCGAGGGCCATCAGGAGAGAGGCGCGGCCGGCCCCTTCGTCGAGGGGAAGCGAAGGGAACGGCTCCGGCTCGAGCTCGAGGATCCGGCGGTAGGCCGGCAGCTCTCGGTAGATGTCGGCCAGCCTGGCTACCTCGGCGGTCCGGCCGGCCGAGGAGAGGAGGATGCGATCGGTCTCGGCGCGCTTCGCGGCGACGAAGTCCTGTGCCGCGACGAGCTTCGCCACGTCCGCCTCGCGCCTCTCCAGCTCCTGCTTCATCCGTCCAGCCATGGCGGAGGAGTCGAGGCGGTCCGTGGCGAAATAGGCGAAATGCGTCGGAGCCGTCGAGCGGAGGACCGAAAGGTAGGCTTCGAACGCGGCGGGAAGGTTCGTCGCTTCGAGCGCCCGGGCCCGCCAGTAGTCGAGCTCGGCGCGGTCATGGGCGTCGAGGAGCCGCCGCGGCACGGAGTCGAGGACGGCCAGGGCTGCCTTGGTGTTGCCGGCGCCGAGCTGGCCGAGGGCCAGGGCCAGCGCCCCCTCGACCGTGGCCCGGCTGTTCGGCGCGATTCTCCGCAGCAACTGCAGATCGCCGGCCGCCTCGGCCAGGCGCCTCTGCTTTGCGCGCGTGCGAATGCGCTGCGTCAGGGCGGCGTTCGTCGCCGGAAAGTTGCCGCGGACGGCGATGGCCGCGGTCATCAACTGCTCGCCGGTCCGGTCGTCGCCGCGAAGCTGCGCGGCGCGCGCGGCGTGCCAGAGGAACGTCGCCTTCCAGCGCATGTCGCGCGTCAGCCTGGCGCTGTCGGTGTAGATCCGCTGCGCCTCGTCGTATTGCTCGTTGCCGAAATGGCTCCGGCCGAGGCCGAAGCGCAGCTCGTCGGCGCGCCGCGGCAGGCGTGGAATGGCCAGGGAGAGGAGGGCGGCGGCGCGGTCGAAGTGGCGGTGACTCTGGAAGGTCTCGCCGAGAAGTGCGAGCTGCTCGGGGGTGAGGCTGCGGAGGATCTCCGGACGATCGACGGCGCGCGCGGCCCGGTCGGCGGCGTCGTCGGTCGTGCCGCCGTTCAGGATCGAGAGCGCCAGCGCCACGCCGCGGGCCTGTGCGTCGCTGCGCATGAGCGATTCGACAGCGCGGGCGTTCAGCTCACGCCGCTCCCGCGTCGGAAGCGAGGGCGCCACCCTCTCCCCGAACGCGATCAGCGGCTGCGGATCGCCGAGCGAAGCGAGATGAACGATCTCCTCCTCGACGGCGCGCTGGCGGTATGGCGAGCGATCGGCGGCGAAGATCAGCTCCTGCCGCAGACTGCTGGCCGCGTCTCGGTTGCCGCGGGCCTCCTCGATCTGCGACTGGTGGTAGATCGCCAGGTCGCGAAAAGGGCTCTCGAGGGCGAGGAACGGGCGGAGGCGGGCGGCCGCCTCGTCGAGCTCGCCCTCCTCGATCAGGGTCCGGGCATGCGGGTAGCCGAGAGACCAGGCGGCATACTGGTCCGGCTGCTGGCGCTCGATGCGGGCCAGGAGGTCGGCGAGGGCGTCGGGGGCGAGGGAGGGGAAGGTCGCGCTCCACTGCCCGACCGGCGGGATGGTCTTCGGAGCCGCGGCCGCACGATCCGCGTCGCGGAACACCCGATGCCGGCGCAACTGCTGCCTGGAGAGGGCGATGGCGAGAATGACGACCATCAGCAGGAGCGAGATCCCTGCCGCGATCGCCACGACGTGGCGTTTGCTCAAGTATCTTCACGAGAGGCGAGCGTCCCGGTCAGGACGGCCTGCGGCGCTCGCCGGAGGATTTCCGCCCGTGCAATGGCGTAGCCAAGAATGGCATCGACCAGCATCCGGCGGCCGTCGCGCGAGAGAAGGATGAGCACGTTCTGGCGCACCTCGCGCACCTCCACGATGTCCTCCCACCTCATCCACCGACCCCGCCGGCCGAAGAGGGAGAGCAGCCGGTTCTCGTACATGACGCCTTGATCGCTGAAATAGATATGGTCGCCGTACTGCACGATGAACGCCGCGAGGGTGCCGAGAAAGAGCAGGACCAGGCCGATCACCGGGAGGGGACGGATGTCGTGGGCGTTCTCGGCGAGGTAGGTGAAGAAGAGCGCCGCGGAGCCGAACGCCGCGGCGCAGGAGATCAGCCGTGGCACCGGCGGACGTTCGAAGACGAGAATCTGGTTCCTGTCCATCGAGCCTCACGCTTCCAACACGGACGGCCAGTGTAGAATGCCGCACTTTTGACCGGGAGCTGCTGCTCCCACCGGAACGTAACATGCGCTGGACGCGTCATTTCATCCACACCTTGCGCGAGGTCCCATCCGACGCCGACGTCATCAGCCAGAAGCTGATGATGCGCGCCGGGATGATCCGCAAGGTCGCCGCCGGGATCTATACGTACCTGCCGCTCGGGCTGCGCTCGATCCAGAAGCTCGAGGCCATCGTCCGCGAGGAGATGAACCGCGCCGGGTCGGTCGAGCTGCTCATGCCCGCCATCCAGCCGGCCGAGCTGTGGGTGCAGTCGGGGCGATGGCAGAAGTACGGAAAGGAGCTCCTCCGCATCAAGGACCGGCACGAGCGCGACTTCGTCTTCGGTCCGACCCATGAGGAGGTAATCACCGAGACGGTCCGCGACGCGGTCAGCTCGTACCGGCAGCTCCCGGTGAACCTCTACCAGATTCAGACGAAGTTCCGCGACGAGGTCCGTCCCCGTTTCGGCCTCATGCGTGGACGCGAATTCATCATGAAGGACGCCTACTCCTTCCACAGCAGCCCCGAGTCGCTCGACGAGGCCTACCAGGCCATGCGCGAGGCCTACAGCCGGGTGTTCCATCGCTGCGGGCTCGACCACGTTCCGGTGGAGGCGGACACCGGCGCCATCGGCGGATCGGCTTCCCACGAGTTCATGGTCCTGGCGCAGTCGGGAGAAGACGCCGTCGTGAGCTGCCCGAAGTGCCGGTACGGCGCGAACATCGAGAAGGCCACCTCGAAGTTGTTCCAGGACGAGCCGGAGCCGGCTCCGATCATGGAGATGGCTCCGATCCACACACCGGGCACCCGTTCCATCGAAGACGTCGGCCGCTTCCTCGGCAAGCCGACCTCGGAGCTGGTGAAGACGCTCGTGTTCGAGACCGAGAAGGGGCCGGTGATGGTCCTCGTCCGCGGCGACCGCGAGGGGAACGAGGTCAAGATCAAGAACTACCTCGGCGTGAACGCGCTGGAGATGCTCTCCGACACCCGCTTCGAGGCCGCCACCGGAGCGCCGGTCGGGTACTGCGGCCCGGTGGGAACCAAATGCAGCCGCGTGCTGGCCGACGTGTCGCTGAAGGGACGGAGGCAGTGGATCGTCGGCGGCAACAAGCCCGACACGCACATCGGCGGCGCCACTCCCGGCCGCGACTTCCCGGAGCCGGAGTACGGCGACTTCACGACCGTTTTCGCGGGCGATCCCTGTCCCCGCTGCGGCACCCCCCTGGAGATCTATCGCGGGATCGAGGTCGGGCATGTGTTCAAGCTGGGAACGAAGTACTCGGAGACGATGAACTGCATCTTCCTCGACGAGAAGGGGGAGCGGCAGCCGATGATCATGGGCTGCTACGGCCTCGGCATCGGGAGGACGGTGGCGGCCGCGGTCGAGCAGAGCCACGACGACGACGGGATCATCTGGCCGATGCCGATCGCGCCCTTCGAGGTCGTCGTGACGGTGGTCGGCAAGGAGGAGAACGTCGTCCGGACCGCCACGGAAGCGTACGAGAAGCTGCTGGCCGCGGGCGTGGACGCCCTGCTCGACGACCGCGACGAGCGCCCGGGAGTGAAATTCAAGGACGCCGACCTGATCGGGTTTCCCCTTCGCATCGCCGTCGGCGCGAAGAGCCTGGCCAACGGGCAGATCGAGTGGAGCTTTCGGCGCGATCGTGCCAAGCAGCTCGGCGAGCCGGCGGCCGTCGTCGAGCGCGTCATCGCCGAGGTGCTCAACGAGCGCGGGTAGAGCGCGGCAGACTCGGAGTGCTATCCTCTGTCGAGTTCGGTTCAACGGAGGTTGCATGCGGAAATCGTTCTTCGTCGCCGCGCTGGTGGTGTGTGTCGCGGCCCCGGCAGCGGCCCAGAACACCGACATCGAGTCGCTCTCCGGTCTTCAATTCAACTTCGGGAACCCGGGGGCCCGGGCGCTCGGCATGGGTGGGGCCTTCCTCGGCCTGGCCGACGATGCCTCCGCTGTCGAGGCCAACCCCGCCGGCCTGACCATCCTGCGGAAGCCGGAGTTCTCCATCGAGGTCCGCAACTACATGGAGGCGCAGTTGCTGACCACGAGCGGCACGTTTCCCGACCTCGAGCGCACCGCCTTCAACCACCACAGCAATCGCGCTCCGATTGCGTTCGCCAGCGCGGTCTACCCGATCCGCAGCTTCACCGTCGGCGCCTACTTCCACGAAGCGCTCCGGAACAAGGGCGCCGGTGCGGTGGTCCCGAGAGAGGACAATTTCGGGCGGACCGTGAACGTTCCCAACTTCTACCTGCCGTCTGCCGCGGGAAGCACGCCCGTGTCGCGCGCCGAATGCGAGAGGATGCGGCAGGAGAAGAACGACTTCTTCGCCTGCCTGGAGTGGCAGTTGAACCCGTTCGTTTCGGCGGTGGACGTGCAGCAGCGCACCTGGGGACTGACCGGGGCCTGGCAGGCCCACCCCCAATTCTCGATCGGCGCGACCGTGCGCTACCAGACACTCCGGGAGGAGTCGCTCACGCTGCGCGTCACGCCCGATCTCCAGACCGCCCAGGTCACCGTCCAGGCCACGGCGCACATCGACGAGGAGGGACGCTATCAGCCGGGGGAGGAGAGCGACATCACCTTCGCCGCGGGGCTGAAGTGGACGCCGACCGAGAAGCTCAGCTTCGGCGCGGTCTACAAGAAAGGTCCGAGCTTCACGGCGCCGGTGTTCTACGGCGATCTGACCACGGGCTTCGCCCTGTCGCAGGTCGAAGACACGCAGTTCCACATTCCCGACATTGCGGGCGTGGGAGTCTCCTTCAGGCCGATCCCGGTGCTGACGATCAACTTCGACGCCGTGCACGTCACGTACTCGAACCTGGTGGACGACTTCTTCTCCTTCTCGGAGTCGGTGCGCGACGCCGGCGCGCCGTACGAGGCCGATGACGTGATCGAGCTCCGCCTCGGCGCGGAGTACGCCTTCACGACCAGGGTCCCCTTCCTGCTGCGCGCCGGCGTCTGGCGGGACCCGGCGCATTCGGTCACCTACCGCGGCCCGCTCGACTCGGTCGACCGCGTGGCCGAGGCCATTCTTTTCCCGGAGGGGGAGGACCAGATGCACCTGAGCATCGGCGGCGGGTTGGCCTGGCCGCGCTTCCAGATCGACTTCGCCTACGACACCTCGAAGTTCTACAAGGTCGGGTCGGTCTCGATGGTGACGCGCTTCTAGGTCGCATGGCCGTGTCATCCTGAGCCGGCGCAGCGCGGCGAAGGACCCCCTGCAACGCCCCGCACGCCGGCAGGGGGTCCTTTCGCCGTCTCCGCGGCTCAGGATGACACGGCCTCCAGCGGGACATCCATCAGCTCGAACCGCTCCCATCCGCGGAAATCGTAGTGCCACCATTCGAACGGCAGCGGGTCGAATCCGTGGCGGGTCATCACCTCGCGCAGCCTGGCGCGGTTGGCGATGACTTCCGGCGGCAGATCGGTGAAGGCGTGCGCGGCGCGAGGCGTGAAGTCGTCGTACGCGGTCGGCATCGGCAGCTCCTCGCCGCTGCGGAGATCGACGAGCGTCAGGTCGACCGCCGCGCCGCGGTTGTGGCGTGATCCCCGCGCAGGATCGGCGACGTAGTCGGAATTCCGGATCGACTCCCACAACGCCTCCGTCACGCGGTAGGGCCGGTAGCCGTCCCAGACCTTCAGGCCGAGCCCTTTGCTGGCCAGCTCTTCCTGAGCCGCCCGCAGCGCCGCGGCGGCGGGCGCGCGGAGGTACGCCTTCGCCACCGGGTAGAGCTGCCGCTTCATGAAGTTGTCGGACGTCGCGTAACGGACGTCGACGTGCAGCCCGGGGATCGACGCCAGATCGACGAGCCGCTTCTCCGGATCGAGCCGGACCAGCCGCTCGTACGTGGCCAGGTCGGGGACGACGGGCAGGCCGTGGTGATTCCGCGGAACCGGCGGCTCGGTGCTGCAGGCCAGCGCGAGGAGGAGGGCGGCGAAGTTGATCCGTTTCTGCATGTCGCCTAATGTAGCGCCTCCATGGAATTCGACATCTTCTTCTCGATCTGCCAGACCGAGGTGGGCGGCTACATGCCGAGCGAGAGGGTCATGTTCCAGAACTTCTTCGAGCAGGTCGAGCTGGCCGGCCGGCTCGGCTTCGGGACGGCCTGGGTCGCCGAGAGCCACCTCTCCACGGAGGTGCAGAAGATGAATCCGGGGGCCGTGATCCCGCACTTCGCCGGCGAGATCGGCCTGAACACCGACATCCTGCAGCTCGCCCACCGGGTCTTCGCGCGGACCCGGCAGATCGGCGTCGGGTCGGCGATCATGAACATTCTCTGCAACGGAGGACCGATCGCCGCCGCGGAGCGGGTGAAGACCTTCCTGACGCTGCACGGGATCGATCCCGGCGAGAAGCGCACGCTCACCGTCGGATTCGCCGCGGGCCGCTTCCCGTTCATCAACATCCCCTACGGCATCGTTCCGCGCAACGCGGTCGAGGAGGCGGCCTGGCCGGTCGTGAAGAACAAGATCTTCGAGGAGGCGACGGAGATCTTCCTGCGGCTGCTGGGGGGCGAGGTGCTCAGCTCGGATCGGGTCAGGCGGCGCTCGCTCGGCCGGTCCGACTTCCGTTCGGATGCCGGCTGGGAGCGCGTGCAGGAGGCGCACGGGTCCGCCGCGGAGGAGATCCCCCTGGCCCCGCGCTGGGTCTTTCCGAACCTGAAGATCATTCCTCAGGAGCCGCGCATGGAGCTGCTGCGGCTGTCGATCGGGTCACACGACCCGCAGACGCAGATCTTCGCCAACACCATCACGCCGGTGGGAGTCTTCAATCTCTCCATCACTCCCGGCGACGAGATCGCCATGACGAACGAGCGGATGGCGAAGCACTATCACCCGGCCGGGGGGGCGTGGCACCGGCGGCTCATGCCGCGCACCGTGCTGGTGTTCATCAACGACGACCCGAAGGCCGCCGCCGAGGAGGCGCGCGAGGCGCTGTCGAACTACTGGCGGGCCCTGGAGGGAACGCTCGACGAGGAGAAGGTCCGCCGCGCCACGGACAACGCTTTGGTCGGCGACGCGGAGGCGATTGCCGCCCAGATGCGCGAGCGCTTCCATCCCGAGGACCGGCTGATGCTGTGGTTTGACTTCAATAATCATGACTCAGAAAGAGTCTTGAAAAATATGTCTCATTTTATGGAACGCGTAGCGCCGGGATTCACGGTAACCGTTAACCGTTAACGGTCAACGGCCATGGACGAGACCCACGCCATCAACTTCGCCCGCCCCATGCCGAACTGGCAGCCGCTGGTCGAGTACCGGCGGAACGGGGTGGCCGAGAACACGGTCCACGGCGCGGTGTCGTGGATGTCGGGGAAGAACCTCATCCACTCGTTCGGCGGGAACGTCGAGGTCTACGGGCGCTCGATGGTCAAGCCGATCATGATGAAGGTCTTCGCGCGGGAGTTCGCCGCCGCGCTGACCAGCGAGCAGCGGGCCATCGCCGTCGCCTCGCACAACGGCGACACCGAGCACGTCCGCGTGGCGCGCTCCATCCTCCGGGAGAGCGAGTGGGGGCTCATGCAGGCGCCGCACGACGTGCCGCTGGTGCAGTTCGGCCGTCAGGTGCGCCGCCCGCGGCGCTGGTATCACTGCTGCTCGGGGGAGCACGCCGCCATCCTCCGAGGCTGCAAGCTGAAGGGGTGGTCGCGCGTCGGGTACGTCTGGCCGCACCATCCGTTCTTCCAGGAGTACCTGACCTACCTTCGCCGCGTCCTGGCCCCAGGCTGGACCGGCGGCGTGATCGCCAAGGACGGTTGCGGGCTGCCCACCGTCAGCATGACCGTGACCGACCTGGCCAGGCTCTTCGCCAACCTCGTCACGGAGAAGGACCACGACTGGATCTGGGCGGCGATGATCAGCCACCCCGACCTCATCGGCGGCTTCAACCGCCTCGACTCGACCATTCTCACGGCGGCCGGAGGCCGCGTGCTGGCCAAGGAGGGCGCCGATGGACTCCTCGGCCTGGCCATCGAGCATCCCGAATACCCGGAGGGCCTCGGCGTGGTGGTGAAGGTGGCCCACGGGTGGAACCCGCAGGCGGCGTGGTACGTCGCCCGCTACATCCTCGGCGTTCTCGGCTTCGACTTCCGCAACCCCTACAAGCTCCGGCGGCAGAAGGCGTTCATTGTGCCGGAAGTCATCCCGCCGCACCTGCGCGAGCGCATGGCCGCGATCGTGCCGTGGGACTCGTGGGATCCCGACATCGACCGGTGGGAGTTTTCACCCGAAGAGTTCATGGCCCATGAGACTCGCTAACTTCATCGGCGGTGAGCTCGTTCCTCCGGTCTCGGGGACGTACCTCGACGACATCAATCCCGCCACGGGCGAGGTTATCGCCGAGATCCCCGACAGCGATGCGCGCGACGTCGGCGCGGCGGTGGAGGCGGCCCGTGCCGCCTTCCCCTCGTGGTCCCGGACGCCCGTCGCCGAGCGCTCACGCCTCCTGATGAAGGTGGCCGATCTCATCGAAGCGAATCTCGAGGAGCTGGCCCGCACCGAGAGCCTCGACAACGGCAAGACGGTGACGCTGGCGCGGCGGCTGGACATCCCGCGGGCGGTGGCGAACTTCCGCTTCTTCGCCACGGCCATCCTCCACTACGCGACCGAGGCACATCCGACGGACGGGGTGGCCCTGAACTACACGCTGCGCCAGCCTCTCGGCGTGGCGGGGCTGATCTCCCCGTGGAACCTGCCGCTCTATCTCCTCTCCTGGAAGATCGCGCCGGCCATCGCCGCCGGGAACACTTGCGTGGCCAAGCCCTCCGAGCTGGCGCCGCTGACCGCGCACCGGCTGGCCGAGCTCTCCCGAGAAGCGGGCATTCCGCCGGGCGTGATCAACATCGTCCACGGCCGCGGCTCGAAGGCGGGCCAGGCGCTGACCTCGCACCCGCATGTTCCGCTGATCTCGTTCACCGGCGGCACGGTGACCGGCGCCGCGGTGGCCGGCGCCGCCGCGCCGCATTTCAAGAAGGTCTCGCTCGAGCTGGGGGGGAAGAACCCCAACCTGATTTTCGCCGACGCCGATCTCGACGAGGCGGTGGCGGTCTCGATCGAGTCGAGTTTCGCCAACCAGGGCGAAATCTGCCTCTGCGGGTCGCGGATCTTCGTGGAGAGATCGCTTCACGACCGGTTCGTGCAGCGTCTGGCCGCGGCTGCCGGGAAGCTGAGGGTAGGAGACCCGGCCGCGGAGTCGACCGAGGTCGGCGCCCTCATCAGCGCCGCGCACCTGGAGAAGGTGAGCGGCTACGTCGAGCTGGCGAAGGAGGAGGGGGGCTCGGTCGTCACCGGCGGCCGCCGGATCGACGGTCGCGGCTTCTTCTTCGAGCCGACGGTGATCACCGGCCTCGGCTGCGAGAGCCGCGTGCTGCAGGAGGAGATCTTCGGGCCGGTGGTGACGGTCACGCCCTTCGATACGGAGGCGGAGGCGGTCGCCTTCGCCAACTCGACGCGTTACGGGCTGTCGGCGACGCTCTGGACCCGCGACCTCCAGCGCGCCCACCGCGTCGCAGCCGCCCTCGACTCCGGCACGGTCTGGATCAACTGCTGGCTGCTGCGCGATCTGCGCGTGCCGTTCGGGGGAATGAAGGAAAGTGGCGTCGGACGTGAAGGTGGATTCGAGTCGTTGAACTTTTTCACGGAAGCGAAGAATGTGTGCGTGAAATTATGAGCAAGAGCAAAGGCGAAATCATCGGCGGTCTCCTCGCACCCCATCCTCCTCACATCGTCTACGGCGAGAACCACTGGCGCAACGAGCCGAAATCGGAATGCGGCTGGGAAGTGCTGCGCTGGGGCTACCAGCGGGCCCGGAAGCACTTCCTGGCCAAGAAACCGGACGTCTTCCTCGTCCACTCGCCGCACTGGCAGACGGTGATCGGCCATCACTTCCTCGGCGTCCCGGAGTTTCACGGCCTGTCGGTCGATCCGATCTTCCCGAACCTCTTCCGCTACAAGTACGACATCAAGGTCGACGTCGAGCTCGCGGAGATGATCGCCGAGGAGGGGCGGAAGGACGGGCTGGTGACGAAGATGATGCGCAACCCGAACTTCCGCGTCGACTACGGGACCATCGTCTCCTGCCACATGATGAACCCGGAGTGGGACATCCCCATCGTCGGCCTCTCCTCGAACAACTCGCCGTACTACTTCTCGAACGAGATGGGGCAGGAGCAGATGATCCGTCTGGGCCAGGCCACGCGGCGGGCCATCGAGAAGAGCGGCCGGCGGGCGGTGCTCCTGGCCTCGAACACGCTGTCGCACCGTCATTTCACGATCGAGCCGGAGATCCCGGAGGACATGTCGCGCGAGCATGTGTACGAGCACTCCGGGTACCTCTGGGACATGAAGGTGATCGACCTGATGCGCACGGGCCGCACCCGGGAGCTGGTCGCCATCCTCCCCGAGTTCATGGACCACGCCGTCTCCGAGGTGAAGGCCGGCTCGCTGGCCTGGATGCTCTCGGCGCTGAACTTTCCCGACTACCCGGGCGAGCTTTACGGGTATTGGACGGTGATCGGGACGGGGAACGCGGTCGTCGGGTGGGATCCTGAGTTACGGGGGGCCGCTACTACACAGGGTGAATTGAGAATTGAGAATTGAGAATTGAGAATTGAGAATTGAGAAAGGGCGACGATATTCGGGAGCGAGCCTTCCGGTTCGCGTGCGAGGTGGTGGATCTCTGCGACGAGGTAGCGCAACGGGGGATTTCAGCGCGAGACGGATGTCTGGACAGCTAGTCGATGCAGCGACATCCATCGGAGCGAATCTCGAGGAGGCCGACGGCGCCCAGAGTCGCGCTGATTTCTTGTCAAAGTGTACCGTTTCACTCAAGGAGGCGCGCGAGTCGCACTTCTGGCTTCGGGTGCTCTTGAAAACTGGAAAGGTGACGGATGATCGACTTCTCCGGGAATGCGATGAGATCATCGCTATCCTGACGACGATTGTTCGAAAGACCCGCGGCGAATGACCAATTCTCAATTCTCAATTCTCAATTCTCAATTCGTACGCAAAGCGTACGTTGTCCCCGGCCAGCCCCACATCTACCTCGCTCCCGACAGGAACGCCGGCTGGGCTTCGCTCCGGCGCGCCTACGAGGAGGTCGGCGGGCAGATCGCCGCCAGCGGCGCGGAGCTGCTCCTCGTTTACTCCACGCAGTGGTTCTCGGTCATCGGGCATCTGATGCAGGTGGATCCGAAGCCGGAGTGGGTGCTGGTCGATCAGAACTGGTACGAGTTCGGAGAGATCCCCTACCGGTTCCGTGTCGACCCGGCATTCGGGGAGCTCTACGCGCAGGTCTGCCGGGACAACGGGATGCAGGCTTCGCCGGTCAACTACCACGGCTTTCCGATCGACACCGGGACGGTCGTTGCACTCAAGCTCCTCAACCCCGACAACGCCATCCCCGCCTCGATCGTCTCCTGCAACATCTACGCGGAGCGCGAAGAGAGCCGCGCCCTCGGCTTCGCCGCGCGGGCGGCCATCGAGAAGTACGGGAAGAAGACCATCGTCGTCTGCGTGACGAACCTCTCCAATCGCTATGAAGTCGGCGACATCGACCCGGCCCGCGACCGCGTCTCCTCGGCCAAGGACGACGAGTGGAACCGGAAGATCCTGGAGATGTTCGGCGAAGGACGTCTCGAGGACGTGGCCCAGGTCGCGCGCGAGTTCGCGCGCGAGGCCAATGCCGACATGGGCTTCAAGGCCATCTGGTGGCTCGCCGCGCTCATGGGGGAGCACAACCGCTACGACGGCAAGGTGTGGGACTACCAGCCGGTGTGGGGAACGGGGAGCGCCATCGTCGAGCTCACCCCGTCGAACAAGGAGCTGGACTTCGAGAAGGAGTTCGACGAGGGTCCGATCGCGACGCTGGCATCGACCGGGGGAACGGGCCTGGAGACGCACAACGTGCTCTCGGAGGGGCCTGAGGTTCACCAGGCGGGCGAGATGTCGTCGCAGGAGGATGTCGGAGCCCGCTCCTCGCCGGCGGTGATCCGGACCGAGCGCGCCCCCGCTCCGGTGGGCCCGTATCCGCACGCGCGCCGGGTGGGTGAGCTGCTCTTCCTCTCCGGCATCGGGCCGCGGAAGCCCGGCACGGGGGAGATCCCCCGTGGGATCGAGGCCCAGACGCGCGCCTGCATCGAGAACATCCGGGTCATTCTCGAGGATGCGGGCAGCTCGCTGGAGAAGGTCCTCGACGTGACGGTCTATCTCACCGACATGCAACGCGACTTCGACCGGTTCAACGAGGTGTACGCGGAGTATTTCGGACGCGTGCAGCCGACACGGACGACGGTCGGCGTCGACTCCCTGCCGACGCCGATCGAGGTGGAATTGAAGATCATTGCCGCGGCGTGATGCCGCGGCGCTCCGCTACCGCGGCATCAGGTCCCCTTTGCGGGACAGGAGCAACGGCTCGATCTCCTCCGACGATACCGGTCCGCTGAAGAGGTAGCCCTGGATGTAGTCGCAGCCTTCGAGCCGGAGGTACTCGAGCTGCTCGTGGGTCTCGACCCCTTCGGCCACCACCTTGAGGCCCAGCCTGTGGGCCATGACGATCACGGCCCCGACGATGGCGGCGTCCCGCTCGTCGGTCATCACGTCGCGAACGAAGGTCTGATCGAGTTTGAGCGTGTCGATGGGAAATCGCTTGAGATAGTTCAGGGACGAGTAGCCCGTGCCGAAGTCGTCCATGGAGATCCGCACGCCGAGCTCCTTCATCTCCCGCAGGGTGAACACGGCGTTGTCGACGTTCTGCATGGCGCTGCTCTCGGTGATCTCGATCTCGATCGTCGAGGGCTCGACGCCGGCGTCCTCGATCGCCGAGCGGATCTGCGTGACGATGTCCGGATGCTGGAACTGGCGAGCGGAGAGGTTCACGGCCATGGTCAGAGGGCGGTTGATCCGCTTCTCCCACGCCTTCAACTGCCGGCAGGCGGACCGCATCACCCACTCGCCGATGGGAACGATGAGGCCGGATGCCTCGGCCAGGGCGATGAAGTGCGCCGGCGACAGCAGACCGCGCTTGGGGTGTTTCCACCGGATGAGGGCCTCCACGCCGACGATCGATCCGGTGCCGGCGGCCACGACCGGCTGGTAGTAGAGGACCAACTGCTTTCTGCCGATGGCGGCGCGGAGCGTGCTTTCCAGCGCCAGCCGCTCCACGGCCTGGGCGTTCATTTCCGAGGCGTACAACTGGTAGTTGTCGCGCCCCTGGTCCTTGGCGCGGTACATGGCCGCATCGGAGTTCCGGACCAGCGTCTCGGCATCGAGCCCGTCGCTCGGGTAGATGGCCACGCCGATGCTCGTGGTGACGTACAGCTCCTGCTCGTTGATGACAAACGGAGTTCTGATGGTCTCGATGATCTTCTCGGCGATCTTGGCCGTGTCTTCGATCTTGTCGACCTTCGGAATGAGAAGAGTGAACTCGTCTCCTCCGAACCGGGCGACCGTGTCGCCTTCCCGCACGCAGCGCCGCACCCGATCCGCCACCGATTTCAGAAGCGTGTCTCCCACGCTGTGACCCAGTGAATCATTGATGTCCTTGAAGCGGTCGAGGTCGAGGAAGAAGACGGCCAGCTTCTGGTTGGCTCGGTTGGCCTGCGCCAGAGCCATGATCAGCCGGTCCATGAACAGGGGGCGGTTGGGCAGTCCGGTGAGCGCGTCGTGGTAGGCGAGGTGCTCGACCTGATCGGCCGCGAGCGCGGCCGCCTCCCGCTCGTCTTCGAGCAGGGCGGCGATCATGCCCAGGCCGATGAGCGACAGGAGCAGCAGCTCGATGTAGGGGTCGTGGGCGGGGGGCAGCAGTGGCTCGCCCGCGCGCATCGACACGAACGCGAGCAGCGCCTGCTGCAACTGCTGAACGGCATGCGCTCCGAGGGCGAGACTGAGCACCGTCATGCCGACGGCCGGCCGGCGCCGGGAGCGCCAGAGAACGATGGCCACGCCCACGAACGCGGCGCCCGACACGATCCCGAACACGCCCGAGCGCGCGAAGTGCCGCGCGCCCGGTGAGGCGTCCGCCCCGGTGAAGAGCAGGGCCGTGATCGCGCCCCCGATCGCCAGCAGAGCGAGGGTCTGCTTCGCCTCCCGCAGCCGGACGGGGCGCCGGCGGATCAGCTCGTACGCGCCGAAGGCGATCCAGGCCACGTAGAGGTACGAGAGCGACACGGCCGCCACCGCCGGCACGATGCGCAGAGGATGGATCGGCGGCACGTTCGAGTGCACCGCCGCCATGCGCGCCGCGACGAAGGCGAGCTGCGAGACCGCCAGCGCCGTCCAGCTCAGCATCCAGTGCCACACGTACGACTTCTGGTACTGGCGGTAGAAGCCCGCCAGCAGAAAAGCCATCACGGCGGCAGTGATGATCTGCGCAGTGAAGCTGAGGCCTGCGGCAACCGAGAAATCGAACATCCTTCAAAGGACCCGGGCGGATTGTGCTCCCCCACCGCGGCAAAGCAAAGGAACGTGCGCCAGCTCACGCATCGTAACCCGCCCGGAGACGCTCCGCCGCACGCGCGTAGATGAACATCCTCCCCTGCTCCGCCGCCGCATCGGCAAGCTCTCCGCGCGGAGAGCGGAGCAATCCGGCCACCACCGCCGCCAGCGCTTCCGGAGTGCTCGACGCCGCCACCAGGCGCGGCGCCAGCGGGCCGAGCAGAACCTGCACGCCGGCGATCGGAAACACCGCCGGAGGCAGGCCGCACCCCAGGGCCTCGATCACGGCCCGATGTCCCTCATCCGACCCTGACGCCGTGAAGAGGAGGAGATCGGCTGCGCGGTAATGCTCCGGAAGGTCGTCCTCGTGGTAGCCGGCCCAGAGCACGCTCGTCCCGAGGCCGAGCTGGCCCGCGAGCTTCTCCAGGGCGCCGCGGTGAGGCCCATCTCCGATGATCATCAGGCGCAGGCCGGCATGGTCCCGGCGAACCAGGGCGAAGGTGCGAAGCACGTCCTCGAATCCTCTGCCGGTTGCGATCTTTCCGATCGCGGCGATCACCTTCGCCGCGGTGTCGATGCCGTAGCGGGCACGAACATCCGGTCCCGCTGGCGTGAACAGCCGCTGGTCCAGCGGCGGAGGGGTGAACATCACCGCCCGCCCCCGGAGGGCCCTCGACTCTCGCAGAGTCTCATTGACGATGAACAGCGCGTTCGTGCTTCGGATCAGCGAGGAGGTCAGCGGATCGAGGCGAAGCGCACGGCGCGAGTGGAACGTCCGCGCGACCCTCACCGGCAGACGCCTCGCCGCAAAGCGGGCCAGCCAGTGGTCCCAGGTCAGGTGAGCGTGGACCAGGCCGATCCCATGCTCCCGGATGAGACGCCGGATCGCCCGCGCCGACCGCAGAAACGAGACGGGGTTCTGCGCCCGGTCGAGGATGGGATGCGCGAACGAGCACCCGGCCAGCTTCGCTTCGAGCTTGTACCCGCCCACGTACGCGTAGTGCGCTTCGAGGCCGGCGGCACGGAGCGCCTCCACCTCCGCGAAGGCCGGTGCAGCCGCCCCCGTCCACCGGTTGGCGGCGGCGAGGTGGAGAATGTTCATCTGCTATAGTTCCGCGCCGATGGCGGTCGACCAGGAGCTGCTCGAGATTCTAGCCTGCCCCCTCTGCAAGGAAGAGGTGAAGCTCGTGCCTCTGACCGGCGAGCGGCGCAGCGCGGTGCGCGACAAGTACCGCGAGAAGTTCCGCGGGGAGGAGCCTGTCGTCGAGCAGGGGCTGCAGTGCGTGAAGTGCCGCAGGATTTATCCGGTCGTCAGCGACATCCCGGTCATGCTCGTCGATGAAGCGTTCGACGACGCTTGACGTGCTGCGAGAGCTGAGAGAGCAGCCGCGGGCGCTGCGAATCGCCGCGGGCCTCTATCTCCTTCACGTCCTCGTTCAGGGTAAGACCACTCCCTCCGAGCTCAGCGCCTTCCTCACGATCCTCTTCCTCGGCTGGGCCCTGGCCCGGCGGGAGCTGCGGCCCTCCTTCCACATCCTCTACTTCCCCCTGCTGCTCTACGGCATCGCCTCCACGACATCCGCGCTCGTCAACGGAGTGACGATTTCCGCCTACGCCGACGCGATCGTCTGGTTCAAGATGCTGATCTTCCCGACCGCGCTCATCCTCTTCCGGACCGTCCCGCGCCTTCGTCATCTGGCGCTCCTCGCGCAGATCGTCTTCGCCGTCGGGATCTCGTTGTCGGGGATCGCACAGTACGTCTCCCTGCACCAGCCCACCCTGGAGACGAGAATCACCGGGCCGTCGACCCACGTCATGACCTACTCGGGCCTGCTGCTCCCCGCCGCCCTGTTTCTTCTGGTGCTCTGGGCGCACCGGAAGGGCGTGTGGCTGGGCGCCGCGACGCTGGTGGTATCGCTGGCGCTCTTCCTGACCTACACCCGCAGCGTCTGGCTGGGGTGGGCCGTCGCCGTCTTCGTGCTCCTCCTGATCAAGCGGTCCCGCTGGCTGCCCTACGCGGTGGCGGCGGCGCTGGTCTTCGTGACCTTGATGCCGATGAACTTCTTCGCCCGCATGGTCTCGACCTTCGACCTGCAGCAATCCTCGAACCTCGACCGGATCAGGATGGCCGAGGCAGGGGTGGAGATGATCAAGGACCAGCCGGTGTTCGGTGTGGGGCCGGCCTTCGTGAAAGAGTCGTATCCCCTTTATCGGAAGGCCGATGCACCGCGTTTCCGCCCTCCCCATCTTCACAACAACGTCATTCAGCTCTGGGCCGAGAGGGGGGTCCTGGGTCTGATGGCCTACATCACGCTGATGGCTCTGTTCCTGCGGGAATGCGCCCGCGGCTGGAGGGGTCCCAGCCGCCCCTTCGCCGAGGCCGGCGTGGCCATCACGGTGGGGCTGGCGGTGGCGGGGATGTTCGAGTTCAACTTCGGCGACACGGAGGTCTTCTACCTGACCCTGGAGCTGATGGCCCTGATCGTGGCCTTCCTGGAGCGGCCCGCCGGGCTCGCCATGAATGAAGTCGGGGAGAGGGTTGTTGCTGGGGATCCGGAGCCGGTCCCGAGCCGCCCGTAACCTTTCAGTGATGACTCCGTCGAATGGGAGAGAAGCCGGGGAGATGAAGCACCTGAGCGATCAGGAGTTGATGCGGATCGTCCAGGGTGGTGATTCCTCTCCGGCCTCCGAGATTTACGACCGGTACAGCGGCCGGATCTACAACTTCGCGTTTCGGTTCTTGAAGAACGCCGAGGCTGCCGAGGATGCGACGCAGGAAGTGTTCGTCAAGATGTTGAGGCACGCGAATCAGTTCCAGGGAGACGCGAAGTTGTCCACCTGGCTGTTCTCGATCACGGCCAACTGGTGCCGCGATTACCTGAGGAAGGCCGACAACAAGGTCAAGGAGAGCGACGACGTGCTCGTCACGCTCCCCGCGCCGAACGAGCTGTCGCCGGAACGGAACCTGGAGCGGAGAGAGAACGAGCAGCGGGTGTGGCGGGCCCTCGAGGCCCTCACTCCCGAGCAGCGGGAAGCGATCCTTCTCTCGCGGTACCAGGGCCTCTCCTACGCGGAGATCGCCCAGATCGCCGGCTGCTCGGAGGGAGCGGTGAAGACCCGGGTGTTCCGGGCCATGGAAACGTTGAAGAAAGTGCTGACCGGTGAGGCCGGCGGAGGTGATCGATGTCTGAATGCCATCTCATGAAGGAGAGCATGCCGCTGCTCCTGACCGAGTCGCTCGACCGCGACCGGCGCGAGCTGACGCATCGGCACATCGAGACATGCGCGCGATGCGCGGATGAATGGCAGGCCTGCCGTGAAACCTGGGCGCTGATGGGTGAGCTGCCCGAGGTCGACGTTCCGGCACGGGTCCGCGAAGGGTTCCTCGCGGCAGCCGGCCTGTCCGACGCTCAGGCCGCTCCGAGCCGGAGCCTCGTCCCCTTCCGGCGTCGCCGGACGGTCCAATGGCTGGCCCAGGCGGCCGCGGTCGTCATCGTGGCCGGCGGGGCGTACTTCGCGGGACACCGCGCCGCGCCTGTTCGGGTCGCGCCAACGGCAGCGACGATCGCCAGCGTCCAGCCGGTGCCGTACTCCATCGCCGAGACGCTGGTGCTGCCCGCCAGCCAGATCAACCCGCAGATCGAGGGGAGCCCCGACATCCAGAACGTCCAGTTCCTCGACGCGGACGGCGGTCGCATCGGTCTGTCGTTCGACGTCACCTCGCGGGTCACGGTCACCGGAAAGCCGTCGGACCGCAGCATGGTCCAGCTTCTCTCGTACGTGCTGCAGAACGAGAACAGCCTTGCTCCGTCGCGCTCGCAGGCCATCGAGTGGGTGCGGCAGACCTATTCCGATCCGGAATTCGCCGATCCGGAGATCGCCAACGCCCTGGCCAGGGTGCTCAGGAGCGATCAGCACGAGGGCGTTCGCATTCGGGCTGCGGAGACGCTCCGCACGCTCCCCGCGCCGGTCGCGGCCGAGACGCGGGAGGTGCTCATCGAGGCGCTGAAGAACGATCCCAATCCGGCCGTCCGGATCAAGGCTGTCGAGGCGCTGGCGAATCTCGCCCGCACCGGCGGAGACTTCGACTTGACGACCATCGACACGCTGCGGCTGAAGGCCGCACAGGTTGACGAGAACCTCTACGTCCGGGCCAAAGCAGCCGAACTGCTGAGCAGCATCCAACCGCAATGACAAAAGCCATTCCCGCGTGGGTGCTCCTGGTCGCCGTCGCGCCGGCCGGCGCGGGCGTCGTGGTCAGCGACCGGCTCCAGCACGAAGTCTCGCTCAACCCCTCCGGGCTCGTCGTCATCGACAACACCGCGGGAAACATCGAGGTGACCGGCGGCAGCGATGCGAAGGTCGTGATCAGGGCCGATCGCGTCATCCGGGCCGACGATGGGGCGGCCCTGGCCGAGGCCCGCCAGCACGTGAACCGCGTCGTGGAGGGGAACGACAAGACGCGCGTCATCCGCACCCTCGGTCCGGCGGTGACGCCGCGCTGGAACGCCCAGGTGCACTACACGGTCGTCGTTCCGCGCGCGGCGAACCTGAAGATCGTCTCCACGCATACCCAGCGCATCCGCGTCGCGGGCCTGACCGGACAGGTGACGGTGAAGAGCGTCCACGGGCCGGTCGTCATCGACGACGTGGCCGGCGCCGTCTTCGTCGAGAACATCAACGGCGACGTGATCCTCCTCGCCCCGCGGGTCATGTCCGCCAATGCGCGCCTCTCCTCGATCAACGGATCGATCGCGGTGCGCACGCCGCCCGATGCGAAGTTCACCTGGGAGGCGGAAACGGTGATGGGTGAGGCCCGCACGGCGTATACGGTCCGGGGCGGGCAGTTCCTGACTCCGACCCGCTTCCGTGGAAGCGTGAACTCTCCCGCGAAGGTCATGCTGATCACCGAGACTTTCGGAGGCAACGTGCTGGTCATGCCGCACGGTGCCGAGGAGTCGGCGGCGCGCCCGGTCCGCAGCATGATCCGGCAGGTCATCGTCCCCTCACCCAATCCCGGCGTCGGTCCCATGATGCCCGCCCTCGCCAACCGTGCCGACGTCCGGCTGCCCCTCCATCAGGGTCGCTACCGATACGAGACGTCCATCGGAAACGTGCACATCGACGAGATCCGAGGGGCGGCACGAATCGTCACCGGTGCGGGCGAGGTGACCCTCGGGGCCGTCTACGGTCACTGCGATGTGGTCTCCTATGGAGGTCCGCTGACCCTCGGCGACATCGTCGGGCCGCTTGCCGCTCGCACCGAGGCCGGCAACATCAGCGTGCAGCGGGCGAGGGAAGGGGGCACCATCGCCACTGGCGGAGGATCGATCCTGGTGCAGTACAGCGGCGGGCCCATCCAACTCTCCTCACGCGGCGGCGACATCACTCTCCGGCAAGCCATGGGAGCAGTGACCGCCGACACCCGGTCGGGCGACATCACCGTGGCATTCGACCGGAGCCTCAAGACCGAGCGCATGGTGGCCAAGACGGGGAAGGGCAACATCATGGTGACCCTGCCCGGCCGCTTCGGCGTGGACATCGACGCCGAGGTGATCACCTCCGATCCGACCGTGAACTCGATCCGTTCCGATTTTCAGGGACTCTCCATCCAGCGCGAGCAGGTCGGAGGAAAGACGCGCATCCGCGCCACCGGGAAGATCAACGGCGGCGGCGAGCGCATCGAGCTGCAGGCGATGGAGGGCGGAATCTACATCGCCCTGGATGCCCCGCGCGTGAGCCCGATGGTTCCGCACTAGGGAACCTCGCCCTTGTGCAGAGGCGGGTTTCTGCGCAGGCGGGGCGCCGGCGGCGCGTCCATCTGTTAGGATGCGCGCCTCAGAAATCGTGGAGGGCCGAGCGCCGGGCGCTCTCCCTCCCTGCAAGGGGGAACACCGCAGTGAAGAGTCTTCTATACGCCCTCCTGGTGGGGATGCTCGTGGGATGCAATCCCGCCACCGATTCAGGCGCCGCGCCCCGGGAGGGTACCGTCGCCACGGAGACCGCCGCAATGGAGCCGCCGGCGAGCGCGCCAGCGACTGAGGAGGAGAAGCCGATGAGCGACTACCAGGACAAGGTGGCCGAGGTGCACACCTCGAAGGGCGAGATCCACATCCGGTTCTTTCCGGACGTGGCGCCGAACCACGTGAAAAACTTCATCGACCTCGCCGGGAAGGGGTTCTACGACGGCACCAAATTCCACCGCGTCATCCCCGGCTTCATGATCCAGGGCGGCGACCCGAACACGAAGAGCGGCGACACCTCCACCTGGGGGACGGGCGGTGCGGAGAAGCGCCTGCAGGCGGAGTTCAGTCCCGTGCCGCACCGGCGGGGGATCGTCTCCATGGCCCGTTCCCAGGACCCCAACAGCGCCTCCTCGCAGTTCTTCATCGTGGTGGCGGACTCGCAGTTCCTCGACAACCAGTACACGGTGTTCGGGCAGGTGACCAAGGGGATGGATGTCGCGGACGCGATCGTGAATGCGCCGCGGGGGCCCAATGACCGGCCGAACGACCCGGTGACGATCAAATCGATCACCATCCGGCCCGCAACCGCCGCCGAGAGCGGACCGGCTCCGCGCTGATCGCGGCTCCCGGCCCGCGGCGTGCACCACGAGTGCCTGGCGTGGGTCCGAAGTGATGAACAGCGGTACTGTTCCGGCCGAAGCGGCCGCGGTGCTGGGGGAGTGGTTGGGCGGGACATGGGAGGCCGAGCCGCTCGCCGGCGATGCGTCGATGCGCGCCTACTACCGGGTCAAGGGGCCGGACGGTTCGTACGTGCTGGCCTATTATCCGGAGGAGGTGCGGGAGCAACTGCGCCGGTTTCTCGACGCCCATCGCGCCGTGGCCCCGCATGCGCGCATCCCGGAGGTGCTGCGGTCCTGCGAGTTCGCCGTCCTGCAGCGCGACGCCGGCGACCTGACGCTGTTCGATCTGCTGCACGCCGACCGCCGGGAGGGCGTGCGGCTGTATCGGGCGGCCATCGATCTGTTGGTGGGCTTTCAGCGGGCGCCGGCAGGGGGGATCAACCCGCCGTTCACGGCCGGGTTTTTTCTTTCCGAGCTCGACATGAGCCGGGAATACTACGTGGAGAAGCTGATGGGGACGGCCGGGGCGAGGGCGGACCGGCTGGAGCCGCTGTTTCGAAAGCTGGCGGATCACCTCACCGGCCATCCATCGGTGTTATGTCATCGTGATTTTCATGGTCAAAATATCAATATCTTTAATGATACTCTTTATCTGATTGATTTTCAGGACCTGCGCCTCGGGCCCGACACCTACGACCTGGCCTCGCTCCTCCGCGACCGCGGCGTGGGCCGGCTGATCGGAGACGAAGCAGAGCTGGAGATGATCGAGTACTATTCCGCGCGCTCCGGAGCGGCGGAGGGAGTCCGCCGGCGCTACTTCGAGACGCTGCTCCAGCGGTCGCTCAAGATCCTGGGAACGTTCGCCAAGCAGCCGATCGTCCGGGGGCGGCTGCACTACCTGGAGTTCATTCCGCCGACCCTGGAGAGCGTGCGGCGCTGCCTGGACGAGCTGCCGGAGCTGGCCGCCCTTTCGGACCTGCTGCCGATGGACTTCTCCATCGAAGAGGCCAGGGGGCGGGCCGGAGCATTGAAGGAGAGCTGAACGAGGATGGCCAAGCACAAGATCACCCTGCTTCCCGGAGATGGGATCGGCCCGGAGGTGACCGCCTCGGTGGTGGCCATACTCGAATGTGCCGGAGTGGACATCGAATGGGAGAAGTTCCTCGTCGGCTCGGAGGCCATGGCCCGCTTCGGCGACCCGCTCCCCCAGGAGGTGCTCGACTCCATCCTCCGGAACCGCGTTGGGTTGAAGGGACCGGTCACCACTCCGGTCGGCACCGGCTTCACCTCGATCAACGTGAAGCTCCGGAAGACGCTGGACCTCTACGCGAATCTCCGCCCGGTCCGGTCGCTGCCCAACGTCAAGACCCGCTACGAGGACGTCGACCTGATCGTGGTACGGGAGAACACCGAGAGCCTGTACAGCGGTCTGGAGCACGAGGTCGTGCCGGGGGTGGTGGAATCGCTGAAGATCATCACCAAGCGAGCCTCGACCCGCATCGCCAGATTCGCCTTCGAGTACGCTCGCACCCACGGACGCAAGAAGGTGACGGCGGTGCACAAGGCCAACATCATGAAGCTCTCCGACGGGCTTTTCCTCCAGTGTTTCCGCGATGTTGCCGTGGAGCACCCGGGCATCGAGGCCGACGACAAGATCGTGGACAACCTCTGCATGCAACTGGTGATGAACCCGCGCCAGTTCGACGTTCTGCTGCTGGAGAACCTCTACGGCGACATCGTCTCGGACCTGACCGCCGGGCTGGTGGGGGGATTGGGAGTCGTGGGCGGCGCGAACATCGGGGAGAACGGTGCGGTGTTCGAAGCCGTGCACGGGAGCGCTCCGGACATCGCCGGACAGAACAGGGCCAATCCCCTGGCCCTCCTGAAGTCGGGAGTGATGATGCTGCAACACATCGGCGAAGCGGATGCGGCCAAACGGATCGAGACAGCCGTGACGAAGGTGCTCGACTCCGGGCCCGAGCACCGCACGCGCGACATCGGCGGCACCGGCACCACGGCCGACTTCACCGCGGCAGTCTGCGACATGCTGCGCCGGGGGACGCGGCAGGGAGACTGAGAGGGAAGACGGATGAGGGATGAGAGAGCTCGTCCTGACTTCTCGACCTGTTTCGTCCGGGGCATCGAGCATTTCAACGCCCTGGAGTTCTGGGAGGCACACGAGGCGTGGGAGGAGATCTGGCTGGCCGCGGAGACGGACGTCGAGCAGTTCCTGCAGGGGCTGATCCAGCTCGCCGCCGCCTATCACCATCTGCGCCGCGGCACGTTCCCCGGGGGCGTGCGGCTCTTCGATGCGGCGCTGCGCCGGCTCTCGGCATTCCCCGAGCTGTACTGCGGCCTCGAGCGTGGCGCGGCCGAGGCCGCGGCCCGGCGGCATCGGGAGTGGGCGGCGGGCGTGCTGGAGGCCGGCGGGAGCGAGCGGCTGCGGGAGACCGACTATCCGAAGCTGCTGCGTGCCGGCGAGAACACGCCTCCCTTACCACCATCGGTCCGTTGGTGAAAGAGTTGCCTCGACCGAAGATCACGATACAATCGCTGCACCACCTCAGCAATTGAAACCTCACGAACGAGGACCCGATATGCAGGCTAACGATCAGCGGGACAGGGACCTTCTCGGTGCTCTGCAGGGTGAGATACCGCTCGTCTCCACGCCGTTCGCGGTCATCGGACAGATGATCGACATGTCTGAGAAAGAGGTGATCAAGCGCACCGAGAAGCTCAAGCGCGAGGGGCTGGTCAAGCAGGTTGCCGCCACCTTCGACGTGCGCGGACTCGGCTACAAGTCGAGTCTGGTGGCCGCGCGCGTGAATCCCGAGCGCGTCGACGAGGCCGCGGCGGTGATCAGCGCACACCCCGGCGTCACGCAGAATTACCGCCGGAACAACGAGCTCAACCTCTGGTTTACCGTGGCCGTCTCACCGTCGTCGAGGCTCGGCCTGGACCGCACCATCGCCCTGCTCGGGGAGCAGGCCGAGTGCGAAGCGGTGCGCCCGCTTCCGACCATCCGCCAGTTCAAGGGGAGCGCCGAGGCAGACTGGCACGGATCCGAAGAGTCTCAGTCCGACCACGCCCCGCTCACCGCCGCGGAGATCGAGGCGGTGCGTCTGCTCCAGCGCGACTTCCCCCTCCAGCCGCGGCCGTTCGACGTGCTGGCGCGCGCCTCCGGCATCGGCGCCGACGAGCTGCTCGCTGCCACGCGGAACCTCTTCGCCCGCGGCCAGCTCCGTCGCTTCAGCGCCGCGATTCAGCCGCGCAAGCCGGGATTCGTGGCCACCGCCATGGGCGTCTGGGTCGTGCCCGCCGACCGGACCGAGGAGTACGCCTCCCGGCTGGCCGAGCACCGGGCCGTCTCGCACTGCTACCTCCGGCCGGTCTACGACGACTGGCCGTACAACGTCTACACCACCGTCCATGGCCGGTCGGTGGACGAGTGCGAGTCGATCATCAACGAGCTGGCCACCGATACCGGACTGCAAGAGAAGCAGGCGCTGTACCCCACGAAGGAGTACAAGCGCGCGCGCCTGAATCTCTTCGCCCCTGACGCGGATGAGTGGGAAGCGGGGCACGCCTCGGCCCGTGCTGTCGCGGTGTCGTAGAGGTCCCCAGGCGAGCCTCGCGCGGATCGCTCGCCCCGCGCCACGTCGATGAGAGACGAGTTCCCCACCGTTGCCTACGTCCGCCCGCGCTACAGCCGCGAGGAAGCCGTGGCTCGCGCCAGGGCCTTTCTCGATGAGGCCCTGCTCCGCCGGACGGTGCGCGATTTCTCCCCCGATCCCATCCCCGACGAGGTCCTGACCCTCGCCCTCGCCGCGGCCGCCGCCGCCCCCTCCGGCGCGAACATGCAGCCGTGGAAGTTCGTCCTCGTCCGCGATCCCGCTATCAAACATCGCATCCGTCTCGCCGCCGAGGAGGAGGAGAAGGAGAACTACGCCGGCCGGATGCCCGAGGAGTGGCTCCGCGCGCTCGCTCCCCTGCAGACCGACTGGCGCAAGGAGTTCCTCGAGACCGCCCCGGCGCTCATCGTCGTCCTCAAGGAGGATTACGGCCTCGGCGCCGGCGGAGCGCGCGTCACGCACTACTACGTCAACGAGTCGGTGGGGATTGCCTGCGGCTTCCTCCTCGCCGCGCTCAACGCCGCCGGGCTGGCCACGCTGACGCACACTCCCAGCCCGATGGGGTTTCTCCGCGAGATTCTCGACCGGCCGCGGAACGAGAAGCCCTTCCTCCTGATCCCCGTCGGGTACCCGGCGGAAGGCTGCCGCGTTCCCGACATCAGGAAGAAGAGCCTCGGCGAGGTGGTGGTCCTCCGCTGAGCGGCAGGATTTTTTGACGTCCGGCGCCGACCCCTCCATCCGCAACTGCCGTCTCCTCTACGAGTTACCCACCGGGCAGGGTGAGGAACGCCGGTTGAGTCGGAAGCCGCTCCGTGACCTGGGGCGATTGCGATTTCATCCTGGAGGGGCCGGAGCACGAGCCTGGCCGATCCTCAGAGCTGACCGGGTGGGAGACGGTCGTGTTCGAGCTCGAAGACGAGGAGACTGCGGAGGACTAGCCGGGCGGCTCTTCGGGGCTCAGGGCTCGGGGCTCGGTCCGGTATGGTTACTTCTTCTCCTCGCTCTGCTCGACGGCGGCGATGGCTCCCTGGAACCCGATCTTCGAGTGCGTGCCGTCACAGAAGGGCTTGGTGGTGGAGCCTCCGCACCGGCAGAGCGCGGCCTTCCTGACCGGCACTTCCTGGCCGTCGGCGCGGATCAGTCGGAACTCGCCCTCGACGACGAGCGGACCGTTGTCCCGGATCTTGATCGTGATACTCATGGTCTGGCTCAGAATATGGGGTTCTCGGCCACGTGCCGGAAACTCCATTCGTAGGTGAAGCCGGGAAA
This sequence comes from Thermoanaerobaculia bacterium, assembly GCA_035525045.1. Taxonomy (GTDB): domain Bacteria; phylum Acidobacteriota; class Thermoanaerobaculia; order Gp7-AA8; family Gp7-AA8; genus DATLEX01. The sequence goes on from DATLEX010000138.1 coordinate 27,776, forward strand.
CTCGACCGGCACGACGTACTCCACTTCGACGCGGATGGTGTTGGCCGAGCGGTGGATGCGAACGTTCTCCTTCGTCACCGGAAGGCCGGTCTGCTCGGCCTTGAGCAGGATGGCCTTCATGATGCGGTCGTCGCCGCGAGACCCGGCGTGCTTCGCCTCGTCGACGACCTCGCCGCGCAACTCGGCCGCTTTCACCTTGATCGGCACCATCTTATAGGCCACGAAAATGGCGGCGAGGAGGAGGAGCAGGCCTACGACGCACCCGAACTGTCCCTCGCCGCGCTGGCTGCGAAATCGCCGCATAGATTTCCCCTGATCCAAGGGTAGCAGGTCACTCGACCCATTTGAAGATGCGACCGGTCGAGTGGCGCTGCCAGAGGATGATCCGGGCCCGGCCGGCGACCAGGCCGCTCGGCAGCGGCCCCCAGTGCCGGCTGTCGTAGGAGTGGGCGTGGTTGTCGCCGAGAACGAACAGGTGGCCCTCCGGCACGAGCTGGGGGGAGATCTCCGCTCCCTGAGGGAGAGCTCCGTAGGCTTGGGGGAGTGAACGGCCGCGGATGCGGACTCGTCCTCCGGCGCTCTCCACCAGGTCGCCGGGGACACCGATCACGCGCTTGACCGAAAACCGATGGGGGTCGAAGGGATGACGGAAGACGATCACGTCGCCGCGTTCCGGGCGGTCGCCGGGGAAGCGCGTCACCACGATGCGATCCCCCGGCTGGAGCGCGGGGGCCATCGACTCCGACGGGACCGAATAGATCGTGACCACCGTCCGAACGGCCATGGCCAGCACCAGGGCCACCAGGAGCGGTTCGAGAATGATGCGGATCAGCGACTTCGGCCGGGACATCGCAGGCCCATGCAACCGGCGCAGGGGCGGGGGAAGTTCCGCGGCTCAACTGGTCGTGGCTTGCAGCGCGTCGGTGTTCACGCGGGCGTTCCCGGTGCCGAGGACGCAGAAAACGGGCATCTTCTGCTTGAGGCCCTTGAGCGCGAACTCGCCGAGCGATTCGGTGACGAAACTGCCGACGGTGCGCTCGAGCGTATTCTCGGAGATGACCAACTGGCCTGGTTTGGCCACGCCGCTCTCGAGGCGCGAGGCGATGTTGACGGCGCTGCCGAGAACGGTGTAGTCGACGCGCTTTTCCGTTCCCACGTTGCCGACAACGGCGGGACCGCTGTTGATGCCGACGCGGATCTTCACCGGCGCCATGCCCTGCTGCTCGCGCTCGGCGTTCCAGTCGCCGACGAGGCGTTGCATCATCAGGCCCGCCAGGATGGCGCGATCGGCGTGATCGTCCTGCGGGATGGGCGCTCCAAAAAACGCCATGACCGCGTCGCCGATGAATTTGTCGAGCGTCCCCCCGTAGGCGAAGATCGACTCCACGGCACAGGAGAAGAAGTGCGAGAGGAACTCGGCCACTTCCTCCGGCCCCTTTGTCTCCGAGACGGTGGTGAAACCGCTGATGTCGGCGAACAGGATCGACACCTCGGCGATCCTGATCTCCGCCTCATCGGCCGAAACCACCCCCTTGACGATCTCGTCGATAACGGCCGGCGAGTGGTACCGCTCCATCTTCGAGCGGATCTTCCGCTCCTGCTCGACCTTTTCCGTCAGTTGCGCCCTCTCGATGGCCACGGCGGCGAAATTCGCCAGCGCCGTCAGCAGGTCGAGGTCTTCCTCCGTGAAACGGCCGATGTGGATCCGGGAGTCGACCTGGACGGCGCCGATCACGCGCTGGCGGTTCCAGAGCGGCGCGCACATCGCCGAGCGGATGCCGTGCATGGCGATCGATTTCCCTCCCAGCAGCCGGGCATCCTCGAGCGCGTTCGAGGTCATCAGCGCCACCTGCTGCTCGGCCACCATCTTCAGGATGGTCCGGGAGATGGGGATGTCGTGACCATCGGCGTCATCGAGAAACTTCGTCAGCTTCGGAACGGGTGTTCCGCTCTCGTCGAAGAGGATGATCAGCCCCCGCTCGACGGGGAGATACTTGAAGATCATGTCCATGACGGTCTCGAGCAGGGAGTGCAGGTCCTCGCTCTGCAGCATGGCCTTGGCCACCTGCACGAGCACCTGGAAGATCTTCTCGCGGGTGACTTCGGGAGCGGGCTTCAGGCCCGGCTCCGACGGAATCCGAGGCTGCGGCCCCGCCGTCTCCCCCAGCATGTCGAGGCCGAACTCGGAATTGAAGTCGGAGATCCGCCGGATGACCGTTCCGGAGGGGTTGTCGAACATCGAGTCGCCGGAGAAGTCGACCGTGGGAAGGGCCTTGAGCTCGATCTGGACTGACCCGATGTGGACCTTGTCCCCGGCGCCGATCCGCGCCTCGGCGACCAGGGTGCCATTCACCTTCACGCCGTTGGTCGATCTGAGGTCGACGACCCACCATTGCTCGCCGCGCGGCTCGAGCCGGGCGTGCGTGCGCGAAACCGAGGGGTGGTTGAGGATGAGGTCGTTTCCCTCCGTCCGGCCCACCGACATCGGCGCGCGCAGATCCGTGACTCGCGGGACGCCGAGATCAACGTAGTGGAGTTGGAGCTGGTCGGGCATCGGATGAGCGATTATACCGCGCAGATGCATCACTTTCGGACGGCCGAGTCATTCGAATAACGTATAATCGCGCCGTCCACGCAACCAGCAAAGGGACCTCGACCGAGCGGCCGGAAGTGTCCACCTCATGAGTGAATCCCCGGCGGCGAACGGCGCCGCGTCAAAGAACCGCCTGACCGTCCGAGCAGTGCTCCGGACCGACGTAGGGAAGGTGCGCTCGGAGAACCAGGACTTCGCCACGCTCACCGCGCCGGAAGACGAGCAGGCTGCGCGGCTGATGCTCGTCGCGGACGGGATGGGGGGGCATCGCGGCGGCGCCACGGCCTCGCGCCTGGCAGCGGAGACGGTCAAGGAAGCGTTTCTCACGGCCGGCTCGGGCGACGTGGCGGAGGTGCTCCGGACCGCCCTCATGCGCGCGAACGCGAAGATCTGGGCCGAGGCGCAGTCCAACGCCGAGCTTCGGGGGATGGGCACCACCACCTCCGCCCTGGTCGTTCGCGACGGGCAGGGCTGGTTCGGGCACGTCGGCGATTCGCGCATCTATCTGGTCCGCGGCGGAGAGATCCGGCAACTGACCGACGATCACTCCCTGGTGGCCTCGATGGTGCGCGAAGGGCTCCTCACCGCGCAGGAAGCGGAGCACCATCCGCGCCGGAACGTGCTGCAGCGGTCGATGGGAGTGGGGGAGGAAGTCGAGATCGATGTCCGCGGGCCGATGGACCTCCAGGAGGGCGACACCTTCGTGGTCTGCAGCGACGGTCTGCATGGCGTGGTGAAGGAGGAGGAGATCCGGGAGATCGTGCGGCTCCCCCTCGAACGGGCCACCGAGGAGCTCGTCCGGCTCGCGCTGGAGAAGGGAGCGCCGGATAACGTGACGGTCATCGTGGCGCGCGTGCAGGGCGGGAGCGGCGTGGACCCGGAGACCACGGTCCTCGACGCGGAGGACCGCGCCCTGTTCGACGACACCGTCCGCGAAACGCCGCCGCAGGCGGAGCGATCCCGCCCGCCGGACTCCGGCCAGGCCGAGGGGGCGGCCGAGGGGGCGGCCGAGGCGGCCCCTGCTCCCCAGCCGGAGCGTCCGCTCTCGATCGTGAAGTGGACTCTCATTTTCGTCCTTCTGCTCGGCGCCGCCGGCGGGGGTATCTTCTGGGCTCAGCAACAGAGGTTCGCGCGTCAGGCAGAATCTTCCAGCCGGTAGTCCTATGCGGATCCGCCCCCTTTCCCTCGCCCTCGCACTCCTTTCCGTCGTGTCCGGCGCATGCCGCACCGACGCGGTGCCGCTCGACGACGTTCAGAAGATGGCCTACCAGGTGAAGCCGGCGGTCGTGCGGATCAGCGCGTTCGCCACCGCCGAGTTCCGCTACAGCGGCGCGGCCATCCGGGAGATCGCGAAGGCGATGCGCGCGGCGGGGCGTCAGGTGACCCTGCGGAACCTGCCCGAAGACGGCGCGGCGGTGGAGACGGGTGCCGGAGGCTCGGGGACCGGTTTCATCGTCCACCCCGAGGGAAACATCCTGACGAACAGCCATGTCGTCGCCCCCACGCGCGACCTCGGAGCGCTGGAAGGCGAGCTGCGCCGGAATGGAGCGATCTCCGCGCTGGTCCGTCATTTTCCGGTCGACGAGCTGCGGGGGATGTATCGCGACGAGGTCCTGGACGGCTACATCGCGCAACTGGCCGCGCGGGGAACGCTGGAGAAGATGCGCCGCGTGAACGAGGTGGAGCTCTCCAACGGCGAAAAACTCCCGTTCGAGGTCCGGAGCTCCACCCCTTCGCTCAGCGAGAAGGGGACGGACCTGGCCCTCCTTCAAGTCCAGCGCCGCGGCCTTCCGGCGCTCCGGCTGGGCGACTCGGAGCGGGTTGGCGTGGGCGAATCGATCTGGTCGATCGGGTACCCGGCCGTGGCCAGCAGTACGGACGAGGTCATCGGCGGCTGGCTCTCGCGAGACAGCGACCTGGAGCCGACGTTCAATCCCGGCACCATCACCGCGATCAAGAAGAACTCCGCCGACGCGCCGGTGTTCCAGTCGAACGTGGCCATCTACCGCGGGAACTCGGGCGGACCGGCCGTGAACCGCGACGGGGAGGTGATCGGGATCTCCACGTGGGGCCACACCAGCGCCGAGCAGATCAAGTTCCTCGTCCCGGTCAACGCGGCGCGCAGCCTGATGCTCTCGTCGGCCGTGCAGCCGAACGTGGAGGGCGAGTTCGACCGCTACTACCGCGCGGCGCTGGAAGGGGCGGCGGTGGGGCGGTGGGAGACGGCGAAGAGGAACCTGGCCACCGCGTCGCGGCTGTTTCCCAACTCTCCCGACCTGATCCGTTTCCGCCGCGACGCCGAGCGTGCGCTCGCCGGCGCGCCCGACTGGCAGCGCTACCGGGGCCTGGCCGTGGTGGGGGGCGGCGCGGTGCTGGTCGCGGCGATCGGGTCGGTGGCGCTGGTGGCCGGAGCGAGGCGGCGGCGAGCGCCGAAAGACCTGCTCCACTCGTCGACGGTCGAGTCGGTGGTGGCGCCCCCCGGACGGCCCTCCGGAAACTCGGTGCTGGGCAAGCTGATCATCCTCAACGGGGAGCGGGCGGGGGAGAAGCTGGGGCTGGGCGGGTCGGGGATCCGGATCGGCCGCGAATCGGCCATTTGTGAGATCGTATTGCAGAATCCGAAGGTCTCCCGGCTCCATGCCGAGGTCGTGTCGATCGACGGCAAGGTCCTGCTCATCGACAGGAATTCCTCGAACGGAACATACGTCAACGACGAGAAGATCGACAGGCGATTTCTCCAGGACGGCGACATCATCCACTTCGGCGGCCGCAGCGCCGTTGCGGTCGCATTTCACGCGTGAGGGACGACATCGTGGCGGACAAGCGGTGTGAAAACGGGCACTTCATCGACGAGGCGTGGGACATCTGTCCGTACTGCCCGGCCGAGCCGCTTTCCGAGCCGGAGCTCCCCATCGTCCGCCCCACGCGCGGGGTGGCGGCGCAGGCCGAGCAGCCGCGCGCGGCGGTGGCGGCGGCGCCGCCGGCCGTGCCCCGGCGCGAGACGCCGCCGGCCCAGCCGCCGCCGATGGAACGGACCGTCGCGGTGCAGAAGCTCGAGCCGGGCGCCACGCCGAAACGCTACGTGGTGGCCTGGCTGGTGGGGCTCTCCGGTTCCAGCCGCGGCGAGTCGTACCCGGTGCGGATCGGCCGGAACGTTCTCGGTCGCGACCGCAAGTCCGACATCGTGGTGAACGATGATCAGGCCTCCTCCCATCACGCCGATCTGGTGTTCCGGCCCGAGGAACGGAGATTCATCCTGATGGACCACAACTCCACCAACGGTACGTACGTCAACGAGACGGAGATCGAGCCGCGGCGGGACCTGGCCGGAAAGGACGTCATCCGGATCGGAGGGCAGAAGTTCCTGTTCATGCCGCTCTGTCATGACGGCTTCTACTGGGACGATGAAGGGGCGCTGAAATGATCGGCAGCGTCGTCGGGAACTACCGGATCGAGCGGGAGATCGGCGAGGGGGGGATGAGTCACGTCTACGTGGGGCAGACCCTCGCCGCGAGCCAGGTCCTCCCGGCCGGATTCGAAGTCGTGCTGAAGGTCATGTCCGAGGAGCTTGCCGGCGAGGTCACCGCCCGGAAGCGCTTCGTGAAGGAAGCGCAGATTCTCTCCAAGCTCCGGCACCGCTACATCACCCGCTTCTACGAGTTCATCAACGACGAGCGCAGCGCGGTGCTGGTCATGGAGTTCGTGGAGGGAACGCCGGTCGATCTGCTGATCGCCGAGAAGGGGGCGCTGGTGCTGGCCGACGCCATCGGCGTGGCGCAGTGCATGCTGGAGGCGCTGGTCTACGCGCACGGCAAGGGCATCGTCCACCGCGACATCAAGCCGGCCAACCTCATCCGCGAGAACTCCGGCCTGGTGAAGGTCACCGACTTCGGGATCGCCAAGATCCGGGAAGGGGCCGGCGCCCCGGGGCAGACCGTCCTGACCAAGTCGGGATTCCTTCTCGGCACTCCGCACTACATGTCCCCCGAGCAGATCCGCGAGCCGAAGGATGCCGGTGCGAAGTGCGACATCTACTCGGCCGGGATCGTCCTCTACGAGATGCTCACCGGCTCGCTGCCCTTCAACAGCCGCTCGCTCCCGAAGCTGATCGACGCCATCTATCGCGGGGAGAAGCCGGCGCCGCGGTCGCTGCGCCCGGAGATCGACGAGGACCTCGAGGCCATCGTGCTGAAGGCCACGCACGCCCGGCACGAGCACCGCTACGAGTCGGCGCGCGAGTTCTACGAGGCCCTCGAGGAATACAACGCCAGGCGGCCCGTACGCGCGGCCGCCCTCACCTCGGTCGGCGTGGAGGTCGTGGCGCCCTCCTCGCAGTGGTCGCTCGTCCACGTCAGGACGGAAGCGAACGAGCGGCACCCCATCCAGGGCGACTCGGTAATGGTGGGCCGCGACCGCACCTGCTCGATCGTGCTCGCGCATCCGGCCGTCTCCCGGCGGCACGCCCGAATCACCCTGAACGGCACGTCCTGGGTCCTGGAAGACCTGAAGTCCGCCAACGGAACCTACGTCAACAACACGCGCGTCGAGCGGGCCAAGCTGAAGGCCGGCGACGTCCTCCGCTTCGGAGCGGACGCCTCGTGCAGTTACGTGCTGCGAGATCACTGACCCGGAGGACCCCATGAGTCAGATCCATTGTCTTGGCTGCAAACAACCGATCGACGCCGCGGCCGAGCAGTGTCCGGCCTGCGGCGATCGCGTCACCAGTTTTCAGCGGACCTATGCGGCGCGGCTGATCGACGGCAAATACCAGATCCTCGACCGCCTCGGCATCGGCGGCATGGGCGAGATCTTCAAGGTCCGCCACATTCATCTCAACGAGCTTCGCGTGATCAAGATCATGCGGCCGAACGTGGCCGCGGACGACCAGGGGCTGCAGCGCTTTCTCCAGGAAGCGCGCACCTCCACCATGATCAAGCAGCGCAACCTGGCGATGCTCTACGACTTCGCACAGCTCGACGACGGCTCCTACTACATGGTCTGGGAGTTCATCGACGGGACCAACATCCAGAAGTGGATCGCCCAGAACGGCCCCGCCCCCCCGCGGCTGGCCCTGGAGATCGCGGTCCAGGCCCTGCACGGGCTCGATCACCTGCACTCCATGGGGCTGATCCATCGCGACATCTCGCCCGAGAACATCATGCTCTCGCAGGACCACCACGGAAAGCTGCTGGTCAAGGTGATCGACTTCGGCATCGCCAAGTCGCTGGCCGAGGGAGAGTCGGGCCAGGGGCTGACGCAGACGGGCATGTTCCTCGGCAAGCTCAAGTACGCCTCGCCGGAGCAGGCGGGATTCCTCAAGGAAGGGGAGCACATCGATCCCCGGAGCGACCTCTACTCGTTCGGCATCGTCATGTACGAGATGCTCGCCGGCCGCGCTCCCTTCCAGGCCACGAACCCGCACGGGTACATCCTCAAGCACGTGACCGAGAAGCCCGCGCCGATCTCCGCCATGAATTCGGAGGCCAGGGTCCCGGCGCAGCTCGAGGCCATCATCTTCACCTCCCTGGAGAAGAGTCGCGAGAACCGCTATCCCACCGCGGCCGAGTTCGCCTCCGCGCTCGAGGCCATCCGCGCAGCCATCCCCCCTGACCCGAAGTACGGCCTCGGCGAGCGGATGGTCACCCTCTCCGCGGCCAAGACGCTGGCCGACCTGCCGAAGTACACCCCCACCTCCGTGGGAACCATCGGCTCGGTCCCGACGCAGCAGACCACCGGAACCCGCGTCAGCGGAGACGAGGCCACCGTTCTCGAGCGCAACCTCGCCGGGGGGGGGAGCCAGCCGGCCATCGGCAGCAACGACGCCACCGTCATAGAGCGGATGGGCGGGGATGCCGCCCCCACCCTCCTCGAGTCGAAGGCGGCCTGGAGCGGGCCGGGGGCGGAGGCCACCGTCCTGGAGCGGCTGACACCGCCGAGGAAGAACATTCCGGTCATCGCCGCCATCGCCGCGGCGGTGCTCATCGCCGTCGTGGCCGGGATCTTCCTGATGGTGCGGGACAAGCCTGCGCCGGCGGTGGTGACCACGACCGGCGCCTCGCCGGTTACGACCGCCGTCACGGCGGCGCCGAACCAGGGAATCCTCCTCCTCTCCGCCACGCCATGGGGCGACATCGAGAAGATCGTCGATGCCTCGAATCAGAGGACGGTGACGCTTCACGACGACGAGCGCTCCACTCCCGCCCGGCTGGAGCTCGATCCCGGCAAGTACCAGATCACGCTGAAGGGTCCCAGCAACAGCCGGACCTTCGATGTCGAGATCGAAGCGGGGAAGGTGGAGCGGAAGACAGTCGCCGTCGGGAAGGTGAACTTCGACGAGCTGGCCAGGGAGGTCAGCCAGCCGTGAGAGGCGCCGCCATCGCACTGACCGCGCTGCTGGCCACGATTCCCGGCACGGCCCTGGCTCAGAGCTCGTGGTACGACCATTACGAAGCCGGCCTGGCCTCGATACGAAAGGGCGACTGGGCGGCGGCCGCCGAGCAGATGTCGAGAGCGATCGCCGGGAACGCGAACGAGAACAACCGGGCCCGCACCTACGGCGCGATCTTCATCAACTATCACCCCTACTACTACCGCGGCGCGGCCAACCTGAACCTCGGCCGGTACGAGCAGGCCATCGCCGATCTGGAGAAGACCACCGGGCCCGGGCCGGAGAACCTCGGCTCGATCGAGTCGCTGATCAACCTGGCCAAGTCGCGCCTGGCGGCGGCGAGCCAGCCGGTCCCGGTCCCGCAGCCGCCCGTCCCCGTGCCGCAGCCGGTCGTTCCTGCGCCGGTGCCGCAGCCGGTCGCGCCGGTGATCGACCCCGCGCTTCGCGGTCGTGCCCAGGCGGCGGTGCAGCAGGCGCGCTCACGGATTCAGGCGGCGCAGGAGCGGGACGCGGCCGGCACGCAGCAGTACCAGCGCGCGCTGCAGCAGTTCACCGACGCCAACACCCGCCTGGCGACGGCGAAGTCGAACGACGAGCTCAACGCAGTGATCGCCCTCGCGGAGAACACGGTGCTCATCGCCGACTCCGCGATGGCACCCCCCCCGCGGCCCGGCACGACGGCCACACGTCCGGTGGTGGCCACGGCCGCGGTGCTGGCCGATCCTGGCCGCCGTGTTCGTGCGGCGCTGGAGAGCTACTTCCGCGGCGACTTCGACGAGGCGTCGGCGTCCTTCGCGAGGCTCGCCCAGGACATGCCGACGAACGGCTGGATCTGGGCCTTCCTCGGGGCCTCGCAGTACTCGCTCTACGCCTTCGAGACGGACGAGCAGTACAGGACCCAGGCGCTCGAGGCCTTCCGGAAGGCCCGCATGTACGGAAAGTGGGGCCGGGACGGTCTGCCGTCGAAGTACTTCTCCAGACGGATTCGCCGCGCCTTCAACGAAACCGCCGGGTAACGCGGGTAAGTGTCATCCTGAGCCGGCGCAGCGCGGCGAAGGATCTCCTGCGGTGAACGTCCGCCATCGGCAGGGGGTCCTTCGCCGTCTTCGCGGCTCAGGATGACACGTCGCTCGAAGCCTAGAACCCGCTGCTGCCGCCGCCCTCGTCGTCGCGGTCGGGCGTCGAGGGGCCGCCGCCGGGGAGGTAGGAGCCGACGCTCGATCCGAGCGAGCTGGCCCGGTCCTTGACCGTCTCCACGACCCGGCTGATCGCGCCGGGGCTGCGGGATGCGGCAATCGCGGCGGCCGTGCCGGCCACTGCGCCCGCGCCCGCCGCTGCGGCGATGATGCGGCGCGTCCTGCGCTTGCGAGCGGCCGACTTCTTGGCGCCCTTCTTCCCGGCGAGCGAGCGCTTGGCCGACGTGGCGCGGCTCTTCGCTTTGCGCTTCGCGCCGCCCTTCTTCGCGGCGGTGCGGCGCTTGGCGGAGCTGCGGCTCTTGGTCGAGCGCTTCTTCGATGCCGGCTTCCGGGATGGGCTCTTCCGTGCGCCGCCTTTCTTTTTCGCGGCTTTCTTCGAGCCCTTCTTCTTCTTCGATGCGGCCATGGGGTTGTCTCCTTTTCAAAGTGTCCGTGGGGGAGCCGTGACTCGAATTCAGAGTTACGCTGCGTGGCAGTGTCGTTGCAGCGAAAACTTTAGAACAACATGTCGCGATTGTCACGCGTCAGACTGCCTCCGTGGACTGTCGTCGTCGCGTTGATCATCTTCGCGGCGACCCAGTGGCTGAGCGTCTACCTCTTCCTGCTCAACCGCCGCATCGGCCGCGAGCTGGTGAGCCGCAACTGGCGCCACCCCACGGTCATCCTCTCCGCCGCCCCAGGTGCCGAGGGCGAGGTCCTCCGGGTCTACGGCGCCGGCTGGTCGGTCACCGAGCCGGTGGCGCTCGATTCCCTTCCCCCCCACGTCCCGAACGCCTTCCTGGCCGCCGAGGACGTCCGGTTCCGCTCCCATCCCGGCGTCGATCCGATCGGCATTGCCCGCGCGGCCGTCCGGAACGTGCGGGCCAGGGGGATCACCGAAGGGGGGAGCACGATCAATCAGCAGGTCGTCAGGGCCCGCTACCTCTCTCAGGAGCGGACCTGGCGCCGGAAGGCCATCGAGATGATCGTCGCCGTCCTCCTCGACGTCCGGCTGTCCAAGGACGACATCCTGGAGCTCTACCTCAACGACGTTTACCTGGGCCACCACGACGGGAGGCCGGTCCTGGGGATCGACGAGGCTGCGCTCCTCTACTTCGGCAAGTCCCCGGCCCGGCTCAGCGTCGACGAGGCCGCCCTCCTGGCCAGCATCGTCCGCGCCCCGAACCGCGACACCCCCCGCAAGCGCCCCGACCTGGTGCGCGCGCGCCGGAACGCCATCCTGGCCGTCATGCACGACCGCGACTGGATCACCGGCGAGCAGCTCCGGCTGACCCGCGAGCGTCCGGTCGAGTTCACCGGCGGATCGCTTCCGGTGCGGCCGTATCCGTACTACGTGCGGGCGCTGCGCGGCGAGGTCGTCCGGCAGCTCGGCGTCCGGAGGCTCGTCGAAGGGGGGCTGACGATCGTCTGCGAGATCGACCCGCAGGCCCAGCGCGGCGCCGAGCGGGCGGTGCGGAACGGCCTTTCCGCGCTCGCGGCGCGGCATTCCTGGATCCGGCGGCAGGCTCGCGCCGACCCGTTGCAGGCCGCCCTCTTCTCGGTCGATCCCCGCAGCGGCGGCGTCCGGGCGCTGGTGGGCGGCGCCGACTTCCGGCGATCGCCGCTCGACCGCACCAGGAGCATGAGCCGGCAGCCCGGCTCGGCGTTCAAGACCTTCGCCTACCTCGCCGCCATCGACTCCAGGCGGGCCACCACGGCGAGCCTCCTGCTCGACTCGCCGCTGACCGTGCGCCTCGGCGGAGACGACACCTGGGAGCCGCAGAACTACGACGAGAAGTTCCGGGGGCGCGTGACGCTGCGCGAGGCGTTCGAGAAGTCGCTCAACGTTCCGGCGGTCCGGCTCACCCAGGAGGTCGGCCTCGGCCGCGTGGCCGGCACAGCGGAGAAGTTCGAGTTCGCCGGGCGTATCGATCCCATCCCCGCCCTCGCGCTCGGCGTGGCCGAGGTGACCGTCCGCGAGCTGACGGCCGCGTACACCGCCTTTCCCACCCTCGGCGTCCGCGTGGAGCCTTATCTGCTCACCGAGATCCGCGACCGGCGCGACGCGGTCCTCTTCCGTCACAAAGCCCGCGAGAAGCGGGTCTGCGACGCGGCTCCCGCGTACGTCATGCACTCGCTGCTTCGCGGGGTCGTGCGCCGCGGGACCGGATCGAGGTTGAAGCGTTACGGGCTGGACCACGCGGCGGGGAAGACCGGCACGACCAGCGATTACCGCGACGCCTGGTTCGTGGGGTACACGGCGGACCTGGTGACGACGGTGTGGGTCGGATTCGACCGCGGCGCCCCCTTGCGCCTCTCCTCGGCGGAGGCGGCCATCCCGATCTGGGGCCAGTACATGTCGGCCGTTCCGCACTCGAAGAGCGAGCCGGAGGCTCCCGCGGGAGTGACCTTCCGGAACATCGACCCCGAGACGGGAATGGTGTGGGCGGAGGGGTGTCCGGGGCCGGTCCGCGACGTGTTCCTGGAGGGGACGGCCCCCACGCGGACGTGCCCGCGGGGGATCATCGGGCGGATCGTGCGCCGGGTGCTGTTCGACGCGGAGCATTTCGACGAGCCGCCGGCGATCACCTTCGAGAAGTTCCGCCGCTGGGCCGACGAGGTCGACCGGAACCGGAAGGCGGTGGAGGGGTGGCTCGACCGGATGCGGCGCTGGTTTGACGATTGACAAGGGCGCCGCAGCAGGCCTACAGTGACCCCACGCTGGAGTGATTTGGGGCCGCTTGCAACCAGCCTAAAAAAAGCTAAATCGCCGCCGGTTAGAACTGATTCGACTCGGCCCCACGATCCGTCGTGGGGTTTTTTGTTTCTCGGGACAGGCCATGCAGGACTTCATACAAGCGATCGCCGACGAGCACGTCTACCTCTTCGATGGGGCGATGGGGACGATGCTCTACTCGAAGGGCGTCTTCATCAACAAGTGCTACGACGAGCTGAATCTCCGCAGCCCGGAGATCGTGCTGGACGTGCACCGGCAGTACATCCGGGCCGGAGCGGAGATCATCGAGACCAACACCTACGGTGCGAACCGCCTGAAGCTCCGCGGGTTCGGCATCGAGGAGGAGCTGCGGGAGATCAATGTGCGCGGCGCGGAGATCGCCCGGGAGGCGGCCGATGACAGCGCCTACGTGGCGGGGTCCATCGGCCCGCTCGGCATTCGCATCGAGCCGTACGGTCCCACCGCGCTGGACGAGGCGCGGGAGTTCTTCCGCGAACAGGCCGAGGCGCTCCGCGACGGCGGCGTCGACCTCTTCGTCCTGGAGACGATGTCGAACGTGGCGGAGCTCGAACAGGGCATCCTGGCCGTCCGCGACGTCTGCACACTGCCCGTCGTGGCGCAGATGACCATCGGCGCCGACGGCGCCACGATCTATGGCGACCGGGCCCGCGACGTGGCCCAGCGTCTCGATCTGGCCGGCGCGGACGTGGTCGGGCTGAACTGCTCGGTCGGCCCCGACGTGATGCTCGACGCGGTGGAGGAGATCGCCGCCGTCACGGCGAGGACGATCTCCTGCCAGCCCAACGCCGGCCTGCCCCGCGAGGTCAACGGGCGGCAGATGTACATGGCCTCTCCCGAGTACATGGCCAAGTACGCCAAGCGCCTGATCCACAAAGGAGTGAAGTTCCTCGGCGGCTGCTGCGGCACCACGCCCGAGCACATCAAGGTGATGGCCGATGCCGTCCGCCCCCTCTCGCCGCGGCGCAGCTTCGTGGTCATCGAGCGCGACATCGCCAAACAGGAACAGAAGGGCGTCGAGCCCGTTCCCATCGCCGAGAGGTCGCGGTGGGGGAGGAAGATCGCCCACGGCGAGTTCGTCACTACGATTGAGATCGTGCCGCCGAAAGGCCCCAACCCCGACGCCATGATCAAGTCGGTGCAGGCCATCCGCGACGCCGGCGTCGACGCCGTGAACGTCCCCGACGGGCCGCGGGCCCAGAACCGGATGGGCGCCATCGCCGTGGCCGTCCTCCTCCAGCAGCGCGTCGGACTGGAGACCGTGCTCCATTACTGCTGCCGCGACCGCAACCTCCTCGGCATGCACTCCGACCTGCTCGGATGCGCGGCGCTCGGCCTCCGGAACCTGCTGCTAATCACCGGCGACCCCCCCAAGATGGGTCCCTATCCCGACGCCACGGCGGTGTTCGACATCGACGCGATCGGCCTCACGAACATGGTGACTCT
>DATLEX010000161.1:0-49906 GCA_035525045.1 Thermoanaerobaculia bacterium
CTCAATCGCATGGCTGGCATGTATCGCGAGAAGGGCGACTTCGAAGCGGCGCGGCTGTGCATCGACCGCGCGCTGCACACGCTGGCCAATCAGGAGCTCTCCATCGTCTACGGCTACACGCTCGACATGCTGGGGACGATCGAGCACGCCGCGGGCGACTGGCAGAGGGCGCGCCAGACGCTGCTGGAAGCGCTGGCCGTGGCCGAGACCCTCGGCGCCGAGCAACTGGCGAAAACGATCTCCGCGAACCTCGGCAACGCGCTCTGGAAGCTCGGCGAATGGGACGCCGCGCTCCATTACTTCCGGCGCAACCTCCAGAGTGCCGAGGTGGAAGGCGACCTGTGGGAGCTGGTCGGGGCCTACATGAACATCGGCCGGATCGAGTACGGGCGTGGCAACTTTCACCTCGCCGCCGGCTACTTCGAGAAGGCGGTGCGCATCGACGAGAAGATCGGCGCCTCCGATCACGAGGCCACGGCGCGCGCCAGCCTGGGCGATGCCCTGGAAATGATCGGGCGGTGGGGCGAGGCCCACGAGCACTACCGGCGGTGTCTGACGCTGGACGGGTTCGACGAGAGCCGCTCGGCGCGCTCGGCGGTGTACGTTCCGCTGGCGCGGCTGACGAAGAAGCGCGGCGACATCGCCCTGGCCCTCGAGTACGGGCAGAAGGCCCTGGCGGCCGCCGAGCGGTCGCGCGACCAGGACCTGGTGGCGGAGGCGTTGTACGTGCTGGCCTCGATCGACGACGAGCGCGACAACCTGGCCGAATCGGAGGCGTTCCTGACGCGGGCCCTGGCGATCTTCGACGAGAACCGCACCATGTACGGACTGGCGCGCGCGCACACCGCGGCGGCCTCGCTGGCCCTGCGGCAGCACCGCCCCGACGAGGCCGTGCGGCATGCCGAGGCCGGCGGCGCGGCGGCGCGCCTGCTCGGTGACCGCTACTCCCTGGCCAAGAACGAGTGGGCCTGGGCCAAGATCCACGCCTTTCGCGGCGAGCGCGAAGCGGCCAGCGCGAAGTTCGAGGCGGCGCGGGCGGCCCTGGAGGAGCTCGACGCCCTGTACGACCTGGCCAGGATCCTGTTCGATATCGGCGTCCACCGCGACGAGCCGGAAGAGGCCACGCAGACCATCCGCGGCGCCATCCGCATCTTCGAGCGCCTCGAAGCCACGCTCGACCTCGAGCGCGCACGCGGCGCGCTCTTCCGGATCCGCCCCACCGGCAAGGTCCCCGACCAGAACGTGATCGGTCTCTACGAGATCGTGAAGATCATCAACTCCTCGCTCGACCTCGAGGAGGTCCTCAACCGCGTCCTCGACGTCTGTATCCGCCGGCTGCGCGCCGAGCGCGGCATGATCATCCTCCTCGACCCGGTGACCAGCGCGCTGCGCACGCGCGTGGCCCGCAACATCAACGACGCCGAGACGGACCAGCGGCGCTCCCCGCAATCGATCGTCAAGGAGGTGATCCACGGCGGGCAGTCGATCATTTCCGCCGACGCCGGCACCGATGCCCGCTTCCTCGATTCCGAATCGGTGGTCGCCGACAATATTCTCTCCATCCTTTGCGTACCGCTGGTGATGAAGGACCGCATCGCCGGCGCGATCTAAGTCGATCACCGCCCGGCCAGGCACCTCTTCTCGCAGAAGGACGTCAGCTTCCTGGAGGCCTTCGCCGATCAGGCCGCCATCGCCATCGAGAACGCCCGCCTCTACGAGCAGCTCGAGGAGGCCAGGGCCCGGCTGTCCACCGAGAACGAGACGCTGCGCCGCGAGGTCCTCGTCGACAAGCACCTCGACTCGCTGGTGGGTACGTCCGAAGCCGTGCGCCGCATCCAGTTCGCCATCCGCAAGGCCTCCGGCGGTCAGTCCACGGTCTTCCTCCGCGGGGAGTCGGGCACCGGAAAGAGCCTCATCGCCCGGATCATCCACAACCTCGGCCCGCGGCGGAACGGACCGTTCATCAAGTTCAACTGCGCCGCGCTCCCGGAGACGCTGGCCGAGTCGGAGCTGTTCGGGCACGAGCGAGGCGCCTTCACCGGCGCCGAGCGGCGGAAGCTCGGACGTTTCGAGCTCGCCAACGGCGGCACGATCTTTCTCGACGAGATCGGCAAGACCACTCTGGCCATCCAGGCCAAGCTGCTCCGCGTGGTGGAGGAGAAGGAGTTCGAGCGTCTCGGCGGAACGCAGACAATCAAGACGGACGTGAAGATCGTCGCGGCCACGAACCTCGACCTGGAGAAGGCCATCGCCGCCGGAAACTTTCGCGAAGACCTCTACTACCGGCTCAACATCGTCCCCATCACCCTGCCACCGCTCCGGGATCGGAAGGACGACATCCCCGTTCTGGCCGAGCACTTCATCCGCAAGATCTGCAAGGATCTCGGCACCGACGTGAAGCGGCTGGCGCCCGGCGTGCTCGACCTCTTCCTCCACTACCACTGGCCGGGAAACGTGCGCGAGCTCGAGGCCGCGCTGCACCGGGCCATCGTCATGGCCAACGACGGCACGATCTCCCGCCACGAGTTCTTCGGACTCTTCGCCGGCGAGAACGGCTCTGCCGTGGTGAATGCCGATCCCGGGATGGTTCCCAACGCCGTCCTCACCCCCCTTCTGACCAGGCTGGACGTCACCGAGGATGTCTACGCGGAGGTCCTCTCGAACGTCGACCGGCAATTGATCGTCCGTGCCCTGGAGACCTCCGGAGGGAGAATTCGGGAGGCGGCGCGGAGGTTGGGTCTCGCGCGCAACACGCTGAAGGCGAAGATCCAGAGGTACGGGATCCCCGCGCGCGAGATCTGAGCGAATGACGGACAGCCCCACTCCGGTCGAGTTCACCGAAGACCGCGTCCCCTTCGACGGCATCGAGGAGGCCATCGCCGAGCTGGTCGAGCTCTACGGCGGCGAGATCACCGGATCGCGTCAGCGCGAACGGCGGTTCGTCCTCCCCCTGCGGCGGGGGATGCCGGTAGCGGGGGGGGTGGGGTGCACGCTCACCTGGTCGCCCGACAGCGCCACCGAGGCGACCGTCCGGCTGGTCTGCGACCGCGAGGTGGACGCCCCGAAGGCGCAGCGCGTGGCGCTGCTGGTCGCCGGCGTGATCGGGTCGCTCCTCTTCATGATCTGGCCCTTCGTCGCGGCGCGCCGGGAGTTCGGCGCCGTGGCCTGGCTCGGCGGCGCCATCGCCCTGGCGGTCTATTTCATGACGCTGCGGCGGTCCAGCGGCGGGATCGCCTTCGACTTCGTGCAGCGCCTGGCCCGTCGCCAGCGGGAGTGGACCCTGTCATCCCGAGCTGGTTAACGGCGCCGGGCGCCGGTGAACGGAGATGAACCGCAGGTGGCCGAAGGCCGGACCAGGGGTGCGACCGCGAGACGGGTGCCCTCACCCGGCGCTTCGCGCCACCCTCTCCCGCAAGCGGGAGAGGGCACGTTTCATTCGAAGCGTAGCGAGGATCCGGGTGGGAGGGGAATCGCAGCGTGTCCCGTGACAGGCCGCTCACAGGCGCTCGGTGAGGATGGTCTTGGCGATGGTCTGCAACTGCATGTTGGACGTGCCCTCGTAGATCTGCCCCACCTTGGAGTCGCGCCAGAACTTCTCCACCGGGTACTCTCTCGTGTAGCCGTTGCCGCCGAGGAGCTGGACCGCCAGCGAGGTCACCTCCTCGGCCACCTGCGAGGAGAAGAGCTTGGCCATGGCCGCCTCACGGAGGAACTGCCTCCCGGCGTCCTTCAGCCGGGCGGCGTTGTAGACCATGAGCCGGGCCGCCTCCAGGTCGGTCGCGGCCTGGGCAATCTGGAACTGCACGGCCTGGAAGTCGGCCACCGGCCTGCTGAACTGCTTCCGTTCCTTCACGTAGGCGATGGCGTGCTCCAGCGCGCCGCGGGCCACGCCGATCATCTGCGCGCCGATGCCGATCCGCCCCTCGTTCAAGGTCTCGATGGCGATCTTGTAGCCCTTCCCCGGTTCGCCGAGGACGTTTTCCTTCGGCACGCGGCAATCTTCGAGGATCAGCTCGCAGGTGGAGGAGGCGCGGATCCCGGTCTTGTCCTCCTTCTTGCCGACCTGGAACCCGGGGAAATCGCGCTCGATCAGGAACGCGGTGATCCCCTTGTAGCCGGCGTCGGGGTTGGCGTTGGCGAAGACGATGAACACACCCGCTTCCGCCGCGTTGGTGATCCACAGCTTCCGGCCTGTGACGAACCAGTGATCGCCCTTGTCCGCGGCGCGGGTGGCCAGGGCGAAGGCGTCGGAGCCGGAGCCCGCTTCCGAGAGCGCGTAGGCGCCGACGGTGTCGCGGGCCAGCATCGGAAAGTACTTCGATTTCTGGTCCTCGTTCCCCCAGCGGAGGATGGCGTTGTTGACGAGCGTATTCTGGACGTCGACCAGCACTCCGCAGGAGGCATCCACGTGGGAGAGCTCCTCCACGATCAGCACGGCATTGAAGAAGCTCGAGCCGGCTCCACCCCATTGCTCGGGGACCTCGACCGCCATGACGCCCAGTTCGAAGAAACTGTCGATCAGCCCCTGGTCGATGGTCGCGTCATGGTCCATCCGTGGGACGAGGGGACGGATGCGCTCGACCGCGAAGTCACGGACGCTCTGCTGGAACATCTGCTCTTCGTCGGAGAGGACGGTCAGGGGCATCCCGGGGGTGATCTCGACGGTGTCGCTGGTCATGGTGGGGGGCCTCCTGAGGGGGAGGGTCAGGCGCGAATCATAACTGATCCGACATGGTTATCATCGGCTCCGCCCCGGTGGCGAAATGGGTATACGCAGGAGACTTAAAATCTCCGGCCGCGCGAGCGGCGTGCCGGTTCGAGTCCGGCCCGGGGCACCAGGTTGGAATTGAGAATTGAGAATTGAGAATTGAAATCCCGGCCTCTTTTTCAATTTTCAATTTTCAATTTTTCCCCAAGAACAAAAAGGGCGCCGTGTGACCGGCGCCCTCTGGGGTGGGGCTTTACGAATCAGCCCCCTCAGGTTGATTAGAACCATCCATATCGAACGTTGTACCTCCTCCCCCAAAAATTTCCGGCGGACCCGCAACCAGCGTCACGTCCATGGTCATGACCCACCTCGCCAGCGTCGCGGACCGGATCGGCCGCTCCTACTCGCCCTGTGGTGGAAGGGAGGAGCGGGATCTGGTTGATGTGTTCAAAGAGCCGCCAGAAGGAGAAACAGCGTCCGCCGGGCTTTATTGCGCCCGTCGTCCCTCCCTCTCTCTCCGATGCATGGTTCATAGAATACGATGTTTGCCCGCAATCGCAAGTCAAAAACGGGGCCGGCGCACGCGTTTTGGGCGGCCTGCCTGTCACCGCGGTCGCTGTGCTACACTGGCCAGCCTCCGGAGCCACTTGATATGACACGACTTCTGGCCGCGATTGGGTGTGTTTGCATGATCGCGGCGGGGGAGGCGATGGGCGTCGTCGTGGCCGGGAACGTGACCTTCACCACCAAACGCGGACAGCGGCCGGTGGTGGATCAGACCGTGGTCTGGCTCGAGCCGCTCGGCGGGAAGGCGCCCCTTCAGCCGCCCGCCGCCACACGGATGATCACCCGCGGCAAGGCGCTGGTTCCTCACGTGATGGCCGTCCCGGTCGGCTCGACCGTGGAGTTCCCGAACGAGGATCCCATCTCGCACAACCTCTTCTCTCTCGCTCCCGGCAATGCCTTCGATCTCGGCCTCTACCGCAGGGGGGCCGGAAAGTCGCGGAAGCTCGAGAGCGCCGGCATCGTCAACGTCTATTGCAACGTGCATCCGAACATGTCCGGCGTGATTCATGTGATGCCGACGCCGTACTACGCGTTCGCCGACGCGAGCGGCCGGTACTCGATCGACGTGCCGCCCGGGAAGTACCGCCTTGCGGCCTGGAACGAGCTGGGAGGGATGACCGAGTCGATCATCGAGGTCACCGGGCACGGCGTGTTTGGAGACGTGGCCCTGACCATCGACAGCCGCAACTTCCGCTTCGTCCAGCACAAGAACAAAAAGGGGCGTCCGTACCGCGCTCCCAGCTCGCGCGAGTACTGAGGTGGGCGTGGCCGCACCCGACGCAACGACCACCGGCCCCCTGGTCAGGCCCCCGCTGGAGAGGCCGCGAGTGCCCCTGGTCCTGAAGCTCTTCGTCGCCACCGCCCTGGTGGTGGTGGTGGTGGTGGGCGTGGCCGTGGTCATCACCATCGACCGGAAGAACCGCGTGGCCGCGGCGACGGTCAATAAATCGATCGCCGGCGCGGCCGACCTGTTCAAGGAGCTCGAGCAGCAGCGCCTGGCGCGGCTGGGGCTGCCCATCCAGCTTCTGGGGTACGACGCGAGTTTCCACGCCTACATCGAGGATGCGCTGGAGGGCGAGGTGCCGGGAAGCGTCGACCTCCCCAGCATCAACGACCAGATCGCGCAGCGCCGCGTGAACTTCGGCAGCGACGTGCTGATGCTCCTCGATGACGAGGGGCGGGTGATCACGCGCACCGACCAGCCCAGCATAACCTCCCCCTCGGGCGAGGACCTCTACGAAATGACGCCCCTGGTGCAGAAGATCGTCGACGACGTCGACATCGAGGCCACCCACGGCGTGGTCGTGCTCGGCGACCGCCTCTATCACGCCGGGGTCGCCCCTGTCGGCG
This sequence comes from Thermoanaerobaculia bacterium, assembly GCA_035525045.1. GTDB lineage: Bacteria > Acidobacteriota > Thermoanaerobaculia > Gp7-AA8 > Gp7-AA8 > DATLEX01. Next base: position 6,626 of record DATLEX010000161.1, read on the forward strand.
TCGGGCAGCCGCGCAGGAGAATCGCCTACCTGCTGAACGCGGCGGCCATCGATCAGCGCTTCGCCAACCGGATCGCCGACTCCACCAACGCGGAGGTCATGTTCGTCCCGGCCGGAGCGCCCGACACCATCGCACGCTCCTCGCAGGCTCCCAGCTTCGGCATGCGGCAGATGGAGGGCGTCGAGCAGATCATGCAGTCGGGGCGGGAGCTGCGCCCCGGCACGCAGGTCATCGGGGGGACCTCCTATCTGCTGACCGGCCTGCCGTTGGTTGCGGAGGGACAACCCGCCGGCGCGGCGGTGTTCCTCCGCTCGCTCGACCGCGAGCTGGCGCCGTTCCGGGAGATCCAGCGCGCGCTCCTCTTCGGCGGTGGGGCGGCGCTCCTGCTCGCTTTCGTCCTCTCCTGGCTCATCGCCAAGCGCATGACCCGGCCGATCGAGGAGCTGGCCCGCATGACCCAGGCCGTCACCGCGGGCGATTACAGCGTGCAGCCCGACCTGGAGCGCAACGACGAGGTGGGGATCCTGAGCCGCTCCTTCGCCAAGATGATCTCCTCGCTGCGCGACAAGGCGGAGCTCGAGGAGCTCTACGCACAGATGGCCGCGCGCGACGCCGAGCGCGAGGCGGCACCCCGCGCCGCGCGCACCCCCATGAGCGACGAGGGAACCGTCCTGGTGACGGACGTGCGCGGACTCTCGGTCGGGCAGTCGGAGCCGGCCAGCGTCATCGCCGCTCTCGGCCGCATCATGAAGCTGCAGGAGTCGGAGGTCTTGCGTCAGGAGGGGGAGGTGCGCGAGATCGTCGGCCACCGCCTGCTGAGCATCTTCCGCGGGGGGAGGGGGATCGTTCACGCCATCCGCGCCGCGCGAACCATCAACGAGGAGCTCGTCTCCCAGGCCGAGCCGGGATCGCCGGTCTCCATCGGCGCCGGCATCGCCACAGGGGACTTCGTCACCGGCTCGATCCAACTGGCGCAGGAAAGCGGGACGGCCATCGTCGGCAACGCTCCGCTGCTGGCCATGCTCTTCGCCTGGCACGCGCCGGGCGGACACGCCTACATCTCCTACGAGACGGCGGAGGCCGCCGGGACGGAGGTGAGCGGCTCGGTGGCGCGGGAGGAGGTCCATCTCAAGTGGCTTCCGCAGGCCCTGGCCGTGGCCTCGCTCCCGCTGGCCAGCGTGACCACCGGGACGATCCGGCGAGATGTGACCGTCGGCGGGATGGCGACCATGCGTCTGGGCGAGACGGTGGCGGGTTCGACCGCGCCAGAGGGGGCGGCCGGCCTCGATCTGTCGCAGGGTCACCTCTTCGCCAACCGCTACCGCATCGAGCAGATCCTGGGACGCGGCGGGATGGGGGTGGTCTACAAGGCCATCGATACGCAGTTGGACGAGACGGTCGCCCTCAAGACCCTTCCCGGCGACGTCATGCAGCGCTCGCCGGAAGATCTCGAGCGCTTCAAGCGCGAGATCCGACTGGCCCGCAAGATCACCCACCGGAACGTCCTCCGGACCTACGACTACGGCGAGGCGGACGGCGTGGTCTTCATCAGCATGGAGTTCGTGCGCGGCTACACGCTGGCCGAGCTCCAGCAGGAGAGCCGGCAACTGGCGGCGCGCGCGGCCCTCGGCATCGCCCGGCAGATCTGCCGCGGCCTGCAGGCGGCGCACGAGCAGGGGATCATCCATCGCGACATCAAGCCGCAGAACGTCCTGATCGACTCGAAAGGGGAGATCAAGCTGATGGACTTCGGCATCGCCCGCGTGGCCGCGTCGTCGGAGGCCATGACCCAGGCCGGGCTGATCGTCGGAACGCCGCACTACATGAGCCCCGAACAGGTCCAGGGGGGGCAGCTCGACGCCCGGAGCGACGTCTACTCGATGGGCGTGCTCATGTACGAGATGCTGGCCGGCCGCCGGCCGTTCGAGTCCTCGTCGCTGACCGGTGTCCTGGCCGCGCACATCAGCGAGAAGCCGAAGCCGCTGCTCGAGGTCCGCCCCGACGCCGGCTCGCGCATCGACGAGATCGTCATGCGCTGCCTGGCCAAGGACCCGCGCCAGCGCTACGCCGACGCCGGCGTCCTGCTGGCCGACCTCGACCGCGTGCAGGCCCCCGCCGCCGCGGCGGCGTAGGGGGTCATCCCGATCTGGCTGCGGGCGCAATCCCGTTCCAACCAGCCACTGTCGTTCAAGAACATCGACCCACCCCGGAACATACTTTGGACCGGGAGAAGGAAATGTGTCGAGATCGAACGGGAGAACCCCTGCTGCGACGACTGGTCATCATGGGGCTCGGATTCGTCCTGCTGGCGCTGCCGCGCGCCGAAGCGCAGGCGAGCGGCCGTATGTCGCACGTCGCGGAGCCGGAGGAGGTTCGCTTTCACAGCGGCGATCTCGCTCTGGGAGGGTTGTTCTTCGTTCCCCACTGTGATGGACCATTTCCAGCGGCTGTCTTCATCCGCGGCTCCGGCCCTTCCAGTCGCAACAGCTACTGGGCCAGGTCGTTGGTCGATGTCCTCGTTGAACGAGGCATTGCCGTTCTGCTCCCCGACAAGCGGGGTTCGGACGCATCGGAGGGCGACTGGCGGACCGCCGATTTCGAAGATCTGGCCGAGGACGCGCTCGCCGGCGTGAACTTCGTCCGATCTCGTCCCGGCGTGATCCGCGATCGGGTCGGACTGGTGGGGCTCAGCCAGGGTGGAAAGATCGCTCCGATCGCCGCGTCCGCATCCGATGCAGTCGCCTTTGTCGTCAATCTCGTCGGAGCCGCCAGCCCTCTGAAGGAACAGGTGAGTTGGGAGATGTACCACACGTTCAGGGAGGCGGGTGTGGAGGGCGCTGCGCTCCAGCAGGCACTCGGACTTCAGGTTCTCGCAGAAGGATACCTGGAGGGGCTCGTGAACTGGCAGACGTACCACGCTGCCAGACTCGCGGCTTCGAGCGGTCCAGGATCCGGCGTGGCCAAAGGGTTCCCCGCGACGCCAGATGCGTGGCAGTGGGCGTTCTTCCGCAGCGTGCTGGATTTCGATCCGATCCCGTACTGGCGGAAGGTCACCCAGCCGCTTCTCGTGATGTACGGGGAGGATGACCACAACGCCCCGACGGTGGACAGCGCCTACCGGCTCATCCGGGTCTGGCGGCAGATGGATCATCCCGACGCGACGCTGAGAATCATTCCCGGCACGGGCCATGGACTCTGGGAGCCCAAAGCGGACCCTCATCGGCCCGTCCTCCACCCTTCAGTTGTCACGATCCTCGGTGAATGGCTCACCACAAGACTGCTGCGCTGAGCCCGGCGAAGAGTGCCTTCCTCGATCAAGTCGGGGAGCTGCAGGCTGCGCCGTCACCGCAACAGCGCGTCCAGGAGCGGCGCCTTGATGTAGAACGATCCGACCGCCAGGGCCTTCTCCTCGTCGTCCACAGTCCGGGAAAGCTTCTTCAGGCGCACCAGGGCAACCTTCTGGAAGCGGCGGAAGTTCAGCTCCACGTACACCGGAGTGCCGGGGATCGTTTTCGACACGGCCGCCGTGCCGGGCGAGATCGCCTCCACCAGCTCGGTGATGATCCGGCGGAGCTGCCGGTTCTCGGGGATGGCCGTGGTGGTCCAGTAGTCAATGTACGACTCGCCGTAGACCAAGCGGTAGCGCGTCGCCGGCACGCCGCGAATCCGGCCGGGGGCGGCGGACGCGAGAGCGGCCGCCGCCTCGCGCTCGACCGGGCCGAGGGTGCCGAGCGTTCCGATGATGGAAGAGATGCGTGTGATCGGCACTTCGGTGTACATCCGGCCGAGTGGATTGAGGACGGTGATGGTGGTGTCTCCGTTGCGGCTGAAGCCGTCGAGCCAGACCGTGTCGACCCGCACCCCGCCGGCGTAGACGTGGAGATCGACGGTTCCGAACCGTGCCAGGTAGGGGAAGACCGCGCCGGGACGTGCCTCGAGCTCGAGGTGGTAAGCGAGTAGGAACGACGGGAAGAGGAGCGGAAGGAGGACGAGCAGGGTGCGCGGTGCCCGGAGCGGTGCCATCTGGGGCCATGCTACCCGGATTGTGGGGAAAAAAGGGCGGCCCGTCCGGGCCGCCCTGCGATCTTTTCGTTGATTGGTTTCAGAAGGTGGCGTCGAGGAAGGGGCGGAGCTTCTTCGAGCGCGAGGGGTGGCGGAGCTTGCGCAGCGCCTTCGACTCGATCTGGCGGATGCGCTCCCGGGTGACGTTGAACGAGCGTCCCACTTCCTCGAGGGTGTGCTCGGCGCCGTCGCCGACCCCGAAGCGCATCTTCAGGACCTGCTCCTCGCGCGGGGTGAGAGTGCGAAGGACCTTGCCGGTCTGCTCCTTCAGGTTGGAGACGATCACGTGATCGATGGGTGAGATCACGCCGCGATCCTCGATGAAATCCCCCAGGTGCGAGTCTTCCTCTTCCCCGATGGGGGTCTCCAGGGAGATCGGCTCCTGGGCGATCTTCATGATCTTGCGGACCTTCGACACCGGCATGTCCATCCGCTTGGCGATCTCCTCGGCCTGCGGCTCGCGGCCGAGCTCCTGCACGAGGGCACGCGAGGTGCGGGTCAGCTTGTTGATGGTCTCGATCATGTGCACCGGAATGCGGATGGTACGGGCCTGGTCGGCGATGGCGCGCGTGATGGCCTGCCGGATCCACCAGGTGGCGTAGGTGGAGAACTTGTAGCCGCGGCGGTACTCGAACTTCTCGACCGCCTTCATCAGGCCGATGTTTCCTTCCTGGATCAGGTCGAGGAACTGCAGGCCGCGGTTGGTGTACTTCTTGGCGATGGAGACCACCAGGCGGAGGTTGGCCACGATCAGCTCCTGCTTGGCCTGATCGGCTTCCTCCTCACCCGAGCGGATCTCGCGGATGGTCTTCTTCAGCTCGTCGTGCGAGGTGCCGTAGTAGGTCTCCAGCTCGCGGAGCTTCTCCTGGTATTTCTGCAGACGGCGGCGGTAGAAGTCGCGGCGGGTGCGGTCCTTCTCCCGCTTGAGGGACTGCTCGTCCTTCCGGATCATGGACGCGGTCTGGGCCAGCTCGCTGTCGATGTCACGGAGCTTGTTGATCATCCGGTTGCGGGTCTGCGGGGTGAAGTCGATCTGCCGCATCCGCTCCTCGAGGTGATCCTCGAGCCGGGTCAGCGCCTTCTGGTTCGTGGCCAGGGCTCGCTTGGTCAACTTCTTCGGCACGGCCAGTTTCCCGCGCCTGTCCTTGATCCTCTTGTCGAGCTTGGCGATCTGCTCGAAGATGGCCATGATCTCGTTGATCTTGTTGACGGTGGAGGCGGCCAGCTTCGGCTCGCCGTTCTCCCCCTCTCCGGGGGGCTCGGGCGTGACGATGTTGTCATCGGTGATGGCCAGGTCGATCATCTCCTTGATGACCCGCGAGTCCTTCTTGGCCATCTCGTAGATCTTGAGGATCTCTTCGAGGATGATCTGGTTCTGGGAGAGGGACTTGTAAACCTTCCGCTCCCCCTTCTCGATGCGCTTGGCGATCTCCACCTCGCCCTGGCGGTCGAGGAGCTTCACCGTGCCCATCTCCCGCAGGTACATGCGGACCGGATCGTTGGTCTTGTCGACGATGCCGCTGGCGGCGGCGACGATGTCTGCCTGCACTTCCTCGCGCTGGTCGACTTCCTTTTCCTCGATCGTGCCGTCGATGGTCACCAGGCTCTTGCCGGTGGTGACCGGCTGCTTGTCCGCGTCCTCGACGACGTCGATGCCGAGGTCGTTGAAGCGGATGTAGATCTCGTCGAGCTCCTCGGGGAGACTGGTGACTTCTTCAGGAAGGACTTCGTAAATCTCGTCGTAGAGGAGAAACCCCTTCTCCTTTCCCAGTGCGATGAGCTGCTTGACCTCCACATATTTCTCTTCGACGCTCAACTCGCCACCCCCCTCATCAAACGTGGTTTCGTGCTCGAGATTCGCAGTCCGTAGGCGTGTGGTCATGTGTCTTGGCTCCTCACTAGGCAGCTCCCCCCGGGCGCCCTGCGGTCCAGTCGAGACCTCGGCACACCCATCGGAAGCTTTGGTCGGCAGGTGGGCCAAAGTATCGTCCTGAGGACATTCACGTAATCTGGGGAGGACGATAATTATTTCAGGGAACTCAAGATACGGGCGATCTCCAGCTTCTGCCGGTCGAGCTCGCGTACACGCTCCTCGTCGCCCTGGTCGAGGGCCTCAGCAATCTTCCTTTGAATGTCGAGTTTCCGGCGTTCAATCGAATTTCGTTCCAGCGGCCTCAGCGCTTCCTCCACCCGGTCGAAGAAGCCAGGCTCGAACAGGTCACCCAGAACGAGCTCGGAAAGCAGTGTCAGCTCAGCCTCGCCCCTAAGATGGGTCGCCACGGCCGTGAAATCAATAGGTTTGCCGCTCCGAAGGTCATCTTTTGTGATAAGAAATAAAGTTCTGCAGGCGTCATCCTCAAAATAATCTTCCGTCACGCGGTGCACAAGCTCCGGTGCAAGCAGCCCCTGCAGCGCCGCCGCCAGGATCGACCGCTGCGAGTTCCACGTCGTCGCCCTCGCCCCCGCCTCGGCCGGCGCCGCCTGCGCCCGCCCCCGCACCCGCGACCACACCACCTCGAACTCCAGCCGGAACGCCTCGGCGATCCGCTGCGCCGCGTCGTTCCGGATCACCGGATCCACCACCGCGCTCAGCAGCGGGACGAACCGCTCCACCGCCTCCGACTTCTCCCGGCCGCTCATCTGCGCCGCCCCCGCCGCCCACTCCCGCAGCGCGAACTGAAAGATGTCGCCGGCGTTCCCCAGCAGCTCCAGGAATCCGTCCACACCCCGCGCCTGGACCAACGAATCGGGGTCCTTCTCTCCGTCCAGATCGAGCGCCTCCACGTGCAGTCCGGCCGACAGCAGGACCGGCGCGGCCCGCAACGTTGCGTTCCGCCCCGCCTCGTCTCCGTCGTAGGCGATCACCACGCGGCGCGTGAACCGCCGCAGCAGCGAGGCCTGGCCGGAGGTGAGCGAGGTCCCCATCGAGGCCACCACGCCGGGCACGCCCGCATGGTCGATGGCGATGGCGTCGAAGTACCCCTCCACCAGGATGGCCCGGTCGATCTTCCGCATCGCGTCCTTCGAGCGATGGAGGTTGTACAGGAGCCGCGACTTGTTGAAGATCTCCGACTCGGGGGAGTTCAGATACTTCGGCTCGCTCCCATCGAGCGATCGCCCCCCGAACCCCACCAGCGCCCCTGTCTCGGAGTGGATCGGGATCATGAGCCGGTTGCGGAATCGGTCGTAGTACCCGCCGCCTCCCTTGCGGGGCATGATCAGCCCCGCGAGCTCGAGCTTCTTCTCGCCGTGCTTGCCGCCCAGGCGGCGATAGATGTAGTCCCACGACTCGGGCGCGTACCCGAAGCCGTACTTGGTGATGATGTCCTTCGACACGCCCCGGCCGGCCAGGTAACGCGAGGCCGGGTTGTCGGGAAAGCCGAGGGCCTGATGGAAGGCCGCGGAGGCATCGTCGATGACCTCGAGCAGGTCGTCCTTGTCGCTCTCCCTCGAGGTCCGGCGGCGGCGGGGAAGCTCGATCCCGACGCGCGAGGCGACATGCTCGACCGCCTCCGGAAAGGTGAAGCGCTCGGTGAGGCTGAGGAACTTGAAGACGTCGCCCCCCGTCCCGCAACCGAAGCAGTAGAACAGGCCCTTGTCGCGGTCGACGTGGAACGAGGGGGTCTTCTCCCGGTGGAAGGGGCAGAGACCCTTGTAGCTCTTCCCGGCCGCTTTCAGCGGCGTGACCTGCGAGACGAACTCGACGATGTCGGCAGCCGAGCGCACCTGCGCGATCACATTGTCGTTGAGGTCGATGAGCGCCATTTTTGCGATTTTGGGTTTTGGATTTTGGATTTTGGATTGGGGGTCCGGCAATCCAAAATCCAATATCCAAAATCGCTACGAAAGCACCGCGATTGTCGCACCATCTCCTCCTTCATTCTCGCCGCCCGGGCGCCACGAAACTACAGCGGGATGTTTCCGCAGATGCTCGCGAATCGCCTTCCGCAGCGTGCCGGTTCCGAAGCCGTGGATGATCCGAACGGCCTGCTTCCCTTCGAGCAGGGCGCGGTCGAGGAAGCGGTCGGACTCGTCGAGCGCCTCCTCGACGCGCTGGCCGATCAGGTTCAGCTCGGCGGTGACTTGAACGGCATCGGATTGAACGGCGGCCGAGGTCCGCTTCCGGGAGGGGGGCGGGGCCGCTTTCGCGCCACCCTTCGGCACTAGGTCGCTCAACTCGACGGTCATCTTTCTGCCGTTCACATCGAGCACGGCCTTCTTCCCGGCGATGGAAACGACCTGACCGGTAATCTTGAATTTGCGGTGCTCGGCCTTCTCGCCGGCGTGGACCTGGCGCTGCTCGGCGGGGATGAACTCGATGGCTTTCTCAAGCGGCCGGGTCACGCTGCGCAGCACCTCGGCGGCGTTCACCCGCTCGATCCGCTCCGATTCGCGGAGGTTGCGGATCTCGGCCGTCACCTGTCGCGAGACGTCGTCCTTCACCCGCTCGAGCTCGTCCCGGAAGCTCGTTCCGACCCGCTTCCGCTCCCCCTCGAGCTTCTCCGCCGCCTCCGCCGCGGCGCGCCGTGCCGCTTCCAGCTCCTCGCGCATCCGCGCCGCCTCGTCCTGCTGGGCGAGGACCTCCGACATCCTCCTCTGCAACGCGGCGAGCATCCGATCGGTCTCGCCGTAGCGGTCGCCGAGCCGCTCGCGCGCCGCGGCGATGATCGACGAGGGGAGGCCGATGCTCTCCGCGACCTCGATGGCACGGCTCCGGCCGGGGATGCCGGTGATCATCCGGTAGGTCGACTGGCCGGTCGCCGAGTCGAACTCCATGGAGGCGTTGACGATCCGCGGATCGTTCACCGCGAAGCCCTTCAGCGCGGAGAGATGCGTGGTCACGATCAGCAGCGAGCCGGCGGAGAGGAAGTGCTCGATGGTCGCCGCGGCCAGCGCCGCCCCTTCCTCCGGGTCGGTCCCCGATCCGAGCTCGTCGAGGAGGACCAGCGACCGTTCCGTGGCACGGGCCAGGACCCGCTTCAGGCGCACGAGATAGGCCGAGAACGTCGACAGATGCTCGAGCACGCTCTGATCGTCGCCGACCAGCACGTGCAGCCCGTCTACGACCGGCAGCACGGTCCCCTCGGCCGCCGGGACGGGGAGGCCGCTCATGCCCATGGCCACCAGGAGGCCCGCCGTCTTGAGCGCGACGGTCTTGCCGCCGGCGTTGGGTCCGCTGACGATCAGCGCCGCGGCGTGGCCGTCGAGGCGGAGGCTGACCGGGACGACGTCGCGTCCGCTCGGCTGCTCGCCGAACGCGTCCTGGCGGGCCGCGGCGAGGCGCTCGTCGAGCAGCGGATGGCGGGCCTCGATCAGGTTCAGCTCTCGGGCGACGCTGAAGTCGGGCCGTGCGGAGCGGATCGTGTCTCCGAAGACCGCGCAGGCCTGCAGGGCATCGATCTCGCCGGCGGCGGCCACGGCCGCCACGATCTCACCGGCCTCTTCGGCGAGCATCTGGGAGATGAACCGGAGGATGCGCGCGATCTCCTCGCGCTCCTGGATCAGCAGGTCGGCCAGATCGTTGTTCAGCTCGATGGCCGGCATCGGCTCGATGAAGAACGAGGCCCCCGACCCCGACCGCTCGTGGAGGATGCCGGGGACGGCGTTACGGTGGTCGCTGCGGACGGGGATGCAGTAACGCTCGCCGCGCATGACGATCAGCGGTTCCTGGATCGCCTCGGCGTTGCGGTTCATGATCTCGGTGAGCATGCGCTGGATCGCGGCGCGCTTGGTGTGGATGCGGACGCGGATGGCGCGCAGCTCGGCCGAGGCCTCCTCGCGCAGCTTGCCGTCGCGGGTGAAGTACTTGCCGGTCCGGGTCACCAGTCCGGCCAGATCGGGAATTGTGGCGGCGAGGGCGCGGAGGCGAAGAAAGTCTTCCGAGCGGTCGAGCGCTTCGCGAAGGGCCTGCGTGGCTCGCACGGCGCGGACGACCTGCCACGACTGATCGAGATCGAGGACGTCCTCGCCTCGAAGGAGCGGCGCGACCTCGGTGAGCCCGGCGAGCGGCAGGAGCCCGTCGCGATGATAGAGGCGGAGCATCTCCGCCAGTTGCACCTGAGCCAGGTCGCAGGCGGCGAGGGAGGGGAGGGGGCGGCGGTTGGCGACGGCGGCTTTGCCGGGCGCGCTCTTCGCGTCCAGGGCGATGAGCGCCAGGACACGGTCGAATTCGAGCGGCGAGAGGCTGTCGTTGGTCACCGGAGCAATCGAAAATCGAAAATTGAAAATCGGAAGGCCTTTTTTCAATGTTCAATCTTCAATTTTCAATTTTCCCCAAAAAAGAAGGACTCGGTTTCCCGAGTCCCTCGACCTTCGTTAGCAGCTCCAATCAATAGCCCGTTCGCCGCTCTTCGGCGAGCTTGCGGAGCACTTTCTTTCGTGCCGCGATGGCTTTTCTCTTGCGCTTGGTGCTCGGCTTTTCGTAGTGCTGGCGCTTCTTCAGCTCGGAAAGGATCCCCGACTTCTCGCACTTCCGCTTGAAGCGGCGTAGCGCATTCTCGAAAGTCTCGTCTTCCTTGACGTGAACGAGAGGCATTCTCCCGATTCCCCCCCTTCGGCTTGAGCTGTGGATCGCGCGGGACAGGCCTTACGACGTGGCCCTTTCATTCTACGGTGCTTCTGTCGGAGCTTCAACCGGCCCGGATCGCCGGGCATTCCGGACGCGGCTTAAATCGCGTAAATACTTGATAAATATGACGTTATCAGGTCAGAAGGTGCTCCACGCGGGAGATGATCGCGTCGAGAGCCACCTGGTTCTCCCCCCCCTCCGGAATGATCAGGTCGGCATGCCGTTTCGACGGCTCCACGAACTCCTCGTGCATCGGACGCACGGTGGTGATGTACTGCTCGACGACCGATTCCAGGCTCCGGCCGCGGCTTTGGATGTCCCGCACCAGGCGGCGCATCAAGCGGATGTCGGAGGGCGTCTGGCGTGGGTCGTGAAGTCGTACATCGGCACGTCCACCGAGGAGCCCTTGCTGAGGACGTCGAGATGGCGGACCAGAAGCTCTGTTTCCAGCGAGTCGGGGTGGTCGAAATTGATCTGGTGGCGCTCCTCGGAGGTGAGGGCGTCGAAGGCCCGGTAGTAGGAATCGTGCGAGATCCACTCGATCCGGTCGCGGCCGACCCGGTCGTAGATCGCCCGCGCCACGGTGGTCTTGCCCGAGCCGGTGCCGCCGGCGATGCCGATGATGACGGGCGTTTTCAGAGAAGGCCCCGGGCCCGCGGCCTCACCCCGACTGCTCTTCCAGCTCCGACTCGGTCATGAACTCCGAGACGTCGTCGTTCCCGCAGGTGGTGCAGACGGCGCTGGCGAGCTTCTCCTTCTCGTCGTACTCGAACTGGTACGTGGGCGTTTCGCACTCGAGGCAGATCAGATACTCCGGCTCTGTCATGCTGCCGGGAGGATATCACCGGGTGCGCCGCTGGAAGGCGAGTGATCCGGCGGTCCCCGGCTGAACGAACCGGGCCGCATTGGTGGAGTTTTCCACGACCGCGGCGTAAATGTGAGTGTCGGGGGCGGAGGTCTCGACGACCAGCGAAAACTGCGCCCCTTTCGTAATCAGAGGAAAGAGCGCCTGGATGGCCATCTGCCGGAGGGTGTTGGGGGGGAGCGTCATCCGCTGGACGGCGATGGTCCGCCCCGCGATCCGCTGCAACCCGAGGACGACCTCGGCGGGGCCCGTGCCGAGATTGGCCAGGCCGATGTTCGTGCGGTAGTCGTCACTGAAGACCAGCCCAGCCAGGACCCGGCTGGGCGCCTGCCCGTAGGGGTAGTTCACCGGGATCTGCAGAGGCGGGAAGGCCTCCTCCCCGCGAAGAGGGTACGCGGTGGCCCGGACGATCACCGAGCGGCGGCCCGAGGTCCGGACGGCGAGAGGGATCAGCCTGCCATCGAGCCCGAAGGCGGCCGCGACCAGGTCGTCGTAGCGGCGGATGCCGCCGGCCTCGATCGACTCGATGATGATCCGGTCCTCGAACCCCACCGGCTCGAGGGCCACGATGACTTCGGAGCTGGAGTCGTTCACCAGCTCCACGCTCGTCTTCCAGGTCACGTTGTTCCCGCCGACCACGCTTCCGGCGACCGGGATGATGACAGTGGTCATCTCCAGGTCCTGCGCCGCGGCGTTCGCGGCCAGGAGCAGCGCGGCCAATGTGAGGGCGGGTCTCATCGCTCTGGTTCGACGTTCGCGCTCCGCTGCTGGTTTCAGACGAAATGCGGGTGCAGCATCCGCCTGCCGACCACCAGCACCTTCTGAAGTGGGGAGAGGGAGAGCCGCCTCCGTACCACCGTCAGAGGATCTTTCCTTAGTTTAGCGAGAACCGTGGCATAGACGCCGCCCATGAGGAGGGTGGGGAAGCGGGCGTCGAAGGCCAGCTCGCGGAGCAGCGGCTCGGCGGCGCGGAAATACCCCTCGGCGCGGTCGATCTGGAAGACGATGAGGCGGCGGATGCGGTCGTTCTCCGAGCGGGCGAAGAGCTCCTCCTCCGTCACCTCGAAGCGCCGCAGCTCCTCCTGCGGAATGTAGAGGCGATCGCGGGCCAGGTCGTCGCCCACGTCGCGGGTGACGTTCGTCAACTGGAGGGCCGTGGCGAGGTTCCGCCCGTAGACGAGGGCGGCATCGGAGCGGTACCCGAAAATGGAAAGGGAGATATCGGAGATCGACGTGGCCACCAGGTCGCAGTAGTGAAGGAGCTCGTCGAAGGTCTCGTAGCGGCTCTTCCATGTGTCCTGGCGGCAGCCGTCGACCAGTGCGATGAAGGCGCTCTTCGGGATCGCGAAATGACCGAGCGCGTCGGCAAGGGCGATGGTGACGGGATGGGAGGGCGCTGCGGCGTAGCAGGCATCGAGCTCGCGCTGCCATTCGTCGAGGCGAGGGAGCACATCGCCGCCCGGCTCGTCGGCGATGTCGTCCGCCCACCGGCACCAGGCATACGCCGCGTAGACGGCCCTCCGTTTCACGGGGGGGAGGAAGCGGAAGCCGACCGAGAAGTTCGCGCCGTGCTTGTGGGCGATGCGCCGGCAGAAGGCATAGGCCTCGGCGACGTTCATGGCGTGACGGGCCCCAGCGGCGGCACCTTCATCTCCGTGTCGCGCGCGCGGCACCAGTGCTCGCCCGGCTTGTGCAGGCAGCGGCCGCGATGACGCCAGAAGCGGCGCACTAGCGGCGTGAGAAGCGCCTTCCACCACGTCCGTCGATGCCAGCCGCCGAGATACCGGTGGAAGTCGGCGGCGCGGGAGGCCTGGCGCACGAAGATGGCCAGGCCGCGGTTCCCTCCCGCCTCGTAGAGGAAGCGATTGACCAGGCTCGTCTCCTGCTTGGGGCCGAGCTCGGCGAGCCACAGCTCATCGAAGTCGCGCGACTCCAGAATGCTTCGCGCCGCCAGAGAACCGCTCGTCAGCGCGTACCGGATGCCGAGGCCGAAGAGGTAGTCCTGAAAGCCGCCGGCCTCGCCGACGAACAGCGACAGGCCGGCCGTGGCGTGGCGCTTGAGGTGAAAGTTCATGTACGAATAGCCGGTGCGGGTCTCGGCGGGAACGGTGAACGGATTGAGCCGGTGCGCGGCCGCCAGGGAGTGGTCGAAGAACTCGTCGATGCGCTTGAAGTCGGCCACGATCGCGCACCCGAACGTCGCCACTCCGTCGAGGATGAACAGGTACGAGTAGCCGCCGGGGGAGAGCTTGTGATCGAAGAAGACGTCGATCCGCTCGGCATCGGAGGTCTTCCAGGTCATCTCCCGCGCCAGGCCGTCGGGGGAGGCCGGTCCGGTGGCGAGGATGTCGGCCTCGGCCAGCCGGCTGTTGAAGATCACGGCGACGCCGAGGGCCTGCGCCTGGGCCAGGAGGCCGCGATCGAGCGTGCCATTCTCGCTGCCCCGGCGGATGAAGAAACCGTAGGGCTCGGCGCTGCGAATGGCCCTCGACCGTCCGCGGTGGTCGTAGAAGGTGGCGTGGTGGGCGGGGCGGAAGTAGAAGTTCCGCTCGATGCCGATGCGGTCGAGGAAGTCGGGCACGCTCTCCCGTTCCGAGGCCGCCTCGATGATCTGCAGGTCGCCGATGAACCTCCGGCCGACGTCGGGCTTGGCCTCGTGCACCTCCACCGCGCGCCCGTGGCGGGCCAGGATGATGGCGGCGGCGAGACCGGATGGCCCCGCGCCTGCAATGCGGATCGGGCGCGGCTCTGCCATGCGAGGCAGGGTATCGTATCGTCTGGCTCTCGACGTGAATTCCGCGACAACCGATGACGCCGCGGCCCCCGCGCCGCGGCGGAGGCAGACGGGAGGCTACGCCGCGCTGGTGGCGGCGGGGATCTTCCTCAGCCGCATCGCAGGGCTGATCCGCATGCGCGTCTTCGCGCATTACCTCGGATCCTCTCCCGCCGCCGACGCCTTCAACGTCGCCCTCAAGGTCCCGAACTTTCTGCAGAACCTTCTCGGGGAGGGTGTGCTCTCGGCCTCGTTCATCCCCGTCTACGCCAAAGCCGTGGCCCGCGGCGACGAGAAGCTGGCCGGCCGGATCGCCGGCGTCTTCGCCTCCTTCATCGCTCTCGGCGTCGCGGTCATCGTGCTGCTGGGCGTCCTGCTGGCGCCGGTGATCCTCGGCATCACGGCGGCCGGACTCCCCCCCGACGTGATGGCGCTGGCGGTGAAGCTGACCCGCATCATCTTTCCCGGGATCGGCCTGCTCGTCCTCTACGCCTGGTGCCTCGGCATCCTGAACACGCACCGCCAGTTCTTTCTCGCCTACGTCGCCCCCGTTCTCTGGAACGCGGCCATGATCGCCACGCTGTTGATCTTCGGGGCCAGGCTGGCCAGCTTCGAGCTGGCCACCGCTCTTGCCTGGGGGACCGTCGTGGGGTGCGCGCTTCAGTTCGGAATCCAGATTCCGTTCGTGCTGCGCCACGAGAAGAACCTCTCGTTCGGTCTCGATCGCCGGCTCGAGCCGGTGCGGGTGATCTTCCGCAACCTGGCCCCGGTGCTCGGCGGGCGCGGCGTGGTGCAGATCAGCGGCTACGTCGATACGTTCATCGCCTCATTTCTGCCGAGCGGCGCCTTCACGAATCTGGTCTACGCGCAGACGATCTACATGCTTCCGGTCTCGCTCTTCGGCATGTCCGTGGCCGTGGCCGAGCTGCCTCAGATGTCGAGCGAGACCGGCACCGACGAGGAGATCGCGGCGGCGATCCGCAAGCGCCTCGAGCGCGGGCTGCGACAGGTGGCCTTCTTCGTCGTTCCCACCACGGTGGCTTTCCTCGTGATCGGCCGGCTCCTGGTGGCGGCGCTCTACCAGACCGGGCGGTTCGGTCCCGACACCACTCTGCTGGTCTGGTACATCCTGATCGGATCGACCATCGGCCTGCTCGTGGCGACGATGGGGCGGCTCTACTCGTCGGCCTTCTACGCCCTCGGCGACACGCGCACGCCCTTCCGCTTCGCCGTGGCCCGGGTCAGCGTCGGCGCCGCGCTGGGGCTGCTCTTCGCCTTCCCGCTCCGGCCGATGTTCGTCGCCGCCTTCGAGGCGGCCGGCCTCCCCATTCCGGGCGGCCCGGCGGGGGCGGCCTCCCTCGGGGTGGTGGGAATCACGGCGGCGTCGGGCGTGGGCGCCTGGGTCGAGTTCCTCCTTCTGCGCCGCGGCATCCGCCGGCGGGTCGGCCGGCCGGCCCCGGCCGCGGGCTACTACGTCCGGATCTGGATCGCGGCGCTGGTCGCGGGGGGCGCTGCGCTGGCCTTCGACTGGCTCGCGGCGCGGGAGGTCGCGCAGCGCCTCGTCCTGCCGCACGTGATGGAGGCGCTGGCCGTCAGCGGCCTGTTCGGAATCGTCTACTTCGCCGCGGCCGGGCTGCTCGGCGTTCCGGAGGTGAAGGCGACGATCGGACGGTTCAGGCGGTGAAGTCCATCGCTTTCCTGCGGATGACATCATTCTTGCTACGATCCCGACCGTGACGGAAGCTCCTCCGACAACGCAGTCGATCGGCCTGCCCGGGGCAGCCATCGCCGACGGTCTGCTGCGCGGTGAGGCGCTCCTCGAGGTCCGGAACCTCCGCACCTCGTTTCCGAGCGAAGAAGGGCTCGTACATGCGGTCGACAACGTCTCCTTCAGCGTCCGTCGCGGCGAGGCCGTGGCGCTGGTGGGGGAGTCGGGATGTGGCAAGAGCGTAACGGCGATGTCGATCATGCGTCTGGTCACCTCTCCCGGACGGATCACCGGCGGGGAGATTCGCTTCAAGGGCAGCGACCTGGCCAGGCTCTCCGACAGGCAGATGCGTCAAATCCGCGGCAACGACATCGCCATGGTCTTCCAGGAGCCGATGACCTCGCTGAACCCGGTGTTCAAGATCGGCGCGCAGGTGGCCGAGGCGATCCGCATGCACCGGAACGTGTCGAAGAAGGCGGCGTGGAAGCAGGCGGGTGAGATGCTCGAGCTGGTCTCCATTTCCGATCCGCACAAGCGTCTGCACGATTACCCGCACCAGCTTTCCGGGGGGATGCGGCAGCGGGTCATGATTGCGATGGCCCTCTCCTGCGATCCGGAGCTGCTCATCGCCGACGAGCCGACGACGGCGCTCGACGTGACCATCCAGGCGCAGATCATGGAGCTGCTGGCCGGACTGCAGAAGAAGCTCGGGCTGGCCGTCCTGCTGATCACGCACGACCTCGGCGTGGTGGCCGAGTTCAGCGAGCGTGTGGTGGTGATGTACACCGGCCGCATCGTGGAGCAGGCCGCCGTGCGCGAGCTGTTCGCGAACCCGTCCCACCCCTACACGCGGGGGCTTCTCCGGTCGCTGCCGGGCATCCCGAGGGAAGTGGCCGAGGCCGCCCCGCCGACCGAGGCGGAGGCGCGCTCGGAGTACAACCCCAGGCCGGGGCGCCTTCCCACCATTCCGGGGATGGTGCCGCCGATCTACGACCTTCCGCCCGGCTGCAAGTTCAACCCGCGGTGCCCCGATGTGATGGACATCTGTCTCGGCCGTGAGCCGGCCCGGATGCTGATCGGGCCGGGACACGACACGCGGTGCTACCTCTACGGAGACGAGGCGGACCCGGAGAGAATTGAGAATTGAGAGAGTGACCGTCGATGCCTGATAAGCCATTCATCCCCGGCGACGAGAAGGTCGCGCCGGCGATCACGGGCGGCCTGCCCCTGCCGGCCGATCAGACCGCTCGCGAGCGCGAGCCGATCGCCGGCCCGCCCCACGACGCGGATGAGGAGTCCGCGCCGCAGGAGACTCCGCGCGTCCCGATGGGGAGGGGCGAGCCGCTCCTGGTCGTGCGCGATCTGCAGAAGTACTTTCCCGTCAAGCGGGGCGTGCTGGCGCGCGTGGTGGCGCAGGTGAAAGCGGTCGACGGCGTCAGCTTCGGGGTCTCGAAGGGTGAGACGGTCGGCCTAGTGGGGGAGTCGGGGTCGGGGAAGACCACGGTCGGCCGCTGCATCCTGCGCCTGATCGAGCCGACCGCCGGTTCCATCGAGTTCGAGGGGACCGACCTGCTCTCGCTCCACAGCGGGGCGATGCGCAGGATGCGCCGGCACATGCAGATCGTTTTTCAGGACCCCTACGCGTCGCTGAATCCCCGGATGACGGTGGGCGCCATCATCGCCGAGCCACTGGTGATCCACGGTGAGATGAACGGCGGGGAGCGGAGCGAGCGCGTGGCCGAGCTCCTCGAGAAGGTCGGCCTCAACCGCGCGTATCACAAGCGATATCCGCACGAGTTCTCAGGGGGGCAGCGGCAGCGGATCGGCGTGGCCCGCGCCCTGGCCACCAACCCGAAGTTCCTCGTGCTGGATGAGCCGGTCTCGGCGCTGGACGTCTCGGTGCAGGCCCAGGTGGTCAATCTGATGCAGGACCTCCAGGAAGAGTTCGGCCTGACATATCTCTTCATCGCCCACGACCTCTCGGTGGTGGAGCACATCTCCACGCGCGTGGCGGTGATGTACCTCGGGAAGATCATGGAGCTGGCCCCGCGCGAGGAGCTCTACGGCGATCCGCTGCACCCGTACACCATGGCTCTCCTCTCGGCCGTGCCGGTGCCGGATCCGACGGCGAAGAGGAGCCGGGTCATCCTGACGGGGGACATCCCCTCGCCGCTGAATCCTCCCGGCGGCTGCGTGTTTCACACGCGCTGTCCGATCGCGCAGTTCCCGGTCTGCCGCGACGTCGTGCCGCCGCTGATCGAGCACAAGCCGGGGCAGTACGCGGCCTGCCACTTCGCCGGGGAGCCGCTGCCGGCCAACGCGTAGGCGAGGGCGGCCGACACGCAGCGTGTCCCCTCCCACCCGGATCCCTCGCTCACGCTTCTCATGAAACGTGCCCTCTGCGATTCGTCTCGGCTTCACCGGCGCCCGGCGCCGTTCACCAGCTCGGGATGACGTGGGCGGGTACAATGCGCCGCGCGTCCGAAACTCTCAGAGGACACATCCGTAATTAGAGCGGGATCGCGCCGCTGCGGCGGTCCGGGGAGGGCTCACATGACATTACTTCGACGGCTGACGACGATCCTCTGTGCATCGGTCGTGGCGATGCCGCTCGTGGGGCAGACCACACCCATGGCGCCGGCGCAGAGGGCGACCCCGCCGGTCACCGCCGAGACCGACCGCGATCTCGATGATCCGCAGGCCCTGCGCCTGAGCCTCAACGGCGCGCTGTCCACGGCCATGCGGAACAATCTCGGCGTCGAGCTGCAGTCGTACGACTATCAGATGGCCGGCTTCGGCCTGCGATCGCAGTACGGCATCTTCGACTGGTTCGGCACGGCCACTGCGCAGGAGTCGAGCGCTCGCGGGGCGACGATCTCGCGGGCCGAGCCGACCGAGCAGACCGCGACGCGCCTCAACCTCGGCGTCTCGCAGAACCTCCCGGCGGGCGGCGAGTACTTCATCGGCCTGAATAACAACCGGCTCACCACGGTCGGCGGCTTCACCGACATCAGCCCCGCCTATCGCCCCAGCCTCGTCTTCCAGGCCCGCCAGCCGCTGATGCGGAACTTCGGCGTCGACGTCACCCGGCGGGGGATCCTGATCGCGCGCAACACGCTGGGCATCAGCCAGGAGCAGTTCCGCACCGTGCTGATGACCACGGCGGTCAACGTCGAGCAGGCCTATCTCGACCTCGTCTACGCGCGGCGCTCGGTGGAAGTGGTCAAGGAATCGCTCTTCCTGGCGCTCGACCAGGCTCGCATTACCCAGATCCGCATCGACGTCGGCGCATCGGCGCCGCTCGACATCCTCCAGCCCCGCGTGCAGATCGCCACCACCGAAGAGCAGCTCATCGTGGCCGTGGCCAGAGTGCGCGACGCCGAAGACCGCCTGCGGGCACTGCTGAACCTGCCCCGCCAGCAGTGGGACAACCCCATCATCCCCACCGACGCCGTCGAGTACACGCCGATGAACGTCGATATGGAGGCCGCGGTCACCCGGGCCCTGGAGCTCCGCCCAGAGCTCCGGCAGGCCGCCCTGGTGAGCGACACACGCGAGGTGCAGTACCTCTTCGCCCGCAATCAGGCCCGGCCCCGGCTCGATTTCAACGTCAGTTACAGCGCCGCCGGCGTGGCCGGCCGGGCCCTGGTCGACATCGACCCGGTCACGGGCACCCCCGTCTTCGAGACCACCCCTTACTCCACGGCGTTGCGCCAGGTGTTCGGAAACGATTTCCCCTCCTGGACCTTCGGACTGAATCTCGACCTCCCCTTCACGAACATCGGCGCCCGCGCCGAGGCCCGCCGGGCCGAGCTCGACCTGGAGCGCTCCCGCACGGACCAGGAGCAGAGCCGCCAGGTGGTGATGCTCAATGTCCGCGCCGCGGTGCGCGACATCGACACCGCCGCCCGCACCATCGTCGCCTCGCGGACGGCCAGGGAAGCCGCCGAGCGCAACCTCGAGGCCGAGCGCCGCCGCTACGAGAACGGCATGACCACCAATTTCCAGGTCCTGCAGATCCAGCAGCAGCTCTCCGACGCCCGCGTGCGCGAGCTCCAGTCGCTGATCGGCTACCGTCAGGCCGTGGCCAACTATCACCGGCAGGTGGGCGACATCCTCGATGTCCGCGGCATCGCCATCGAGGAGCCGGAGCTGCCACGCGAGCCGCGCGTGTTCACCTCGTTCGATCGCCTCGGCTGGCTGAACTACGGCGGCGATGTGAGAGACTAGAACCCACGGCTATGACGTCTGGATCCGAGGGCACGCCTCAGGCGCCCATTGCGCCCGAGGCCGCTCCGAGAAAGAGCGGACCACAGAGACTGGCCGGCGTGCTGTTTGCGCCGGTCGAGACGTTGAGGGAGATCGCCTCGCGGCCGGACCTCGTGACGCCGCTCGTGCTGATCCTGCTGGTCTCGCTGGTCACCTCCATCATCGTCGTGCCGCGCGTCGACTTCGAGACGGCGGTCCGCGAGTCGATGGCTCAGGCCAACCCCAATCTCTCGGAGGCCGACCTCGATCGCATGGTGCGTTTCAGCGCCGCCTTCGCCAAGGTCTTTGCTTACGCGTCGCCCCTGCTGACTCTCCTGATCCTGGCCATCATCGCCGGCGTCCTCCTCCTGGCCTTTCGACTCTTCGGGGGTGAAGGGAGCTTCAAGCAGGCCTTCTCGGTGACGCTCTACGCCTGGATTCCGCTCGTCATTCAGGGAATCGCCGGCGCGGGCATTCTGCTGGCCCGCGGATCGGTCCCGGCCGAGGAACTGGGGAACCTGGTCATGTCGAACCCCGGGTTCCTGGTCGACATGAAGGAGAACCCGGTCGTCTTCGCGCTGCTCTCGTCGATCGACGTCTTCACCTTCTGGTCGCTGGCGCTGTTCGTCATCGGATTCTCGTTCCTCTCGCGTTTCTCCATGCGTAAGTCGGCGGCGATCGTCCTGACGCTGTGGGTGGTGCTGCTGATGATCCCGAAGATCGGCCTGGCCCAGTTCGGGGCGATGCGGGCGGCCGGCGCGTGAAGAAGCGCGCTCTGATCATCGGCGGCGCGGCGTTGCTCCTGCTCCTCATCATCGTGGCCAGTATCCGCGGCGGCGGGGCGAAGGGAGAGAAGGTCTACCTCACCCCGGCCTATAAAAAGCAGATCGAGTCGGTGGTCACCGCGTCGGGCCAGATCGATCCGAAGGTGAAGGTGAACATCAGCGCCCACGTTATCGGGAAGATCGAGCGGCTGTATTTCAACGAGGGCGACCAGGTCCGCCGAGGGCAGAAACTGGTGGAGCTGGAGAAGCCGCTGTTCCTGGCCCAGCGCGATCGGGCGCGAGCGGAGCTGGCCAACCGTCGCATCGAGGTGCAGCGCGCCCGCGCCGCGCTGGCCAGCGCCGAGGCGACCTTCCGCCGGGCCGAGTCGCTCCAGCAGCAGGGGATCCAGGCCGAGGAGTTGTTCGACCGCGCCATCGTCGAGCTCGAGAATGCCCGTGCCGCCTACGCATCCTCTCTCGAGGGGGTCCGCCAGGCGGAGGCGACCCAGCGACAGGCCGACGAGGACCTCTCCCGCACCACGCTCCTCGCTCCGCTGGACGGCAAAGTCGTCCAGCTCAATGCCCGCGAGGGAGAGGTGGTGGTGACCGGGACGATGAACAACCCGGGTTCGGTGATCGCCGTGATCGCCGACCTCTCGCAGATCCTGGTCGAGGCCGAGGTGGGGGAGACGGAGATCGTCGGCATCCGGCCGGAGCAGCCGGCCCGGATCACGGTCGACGCCGTCCCCGGTCATGAGTACGCCGGGCGCGTGGTCGAGATCGGCAGCAGCGCGGCGGTCCGGCAGAGCGCCGGCTCCGGCATCCGCTACTTCAAGGTGAAGGTGGCCATCGACGATCCCGACGACCGTCTCCGCCCGGGAATGACCTCGCAGGTCTCGATCATCACCAGCACCCTCCCCGACGCCGTGGTCGTCCCGATCCAGGCAGTGGTGGAGCGCGTGCCCGGCGGGAGCGAGGAGGAGGAGGAGGACGACGACGACACGCCGAAGGAAAAATTCGTCTTCCTGGCGCGAGACGGCAAAGCGCGCATCACGCCGGTCGAAACGGGGATCAGTGACGCGACCGACGTGGCGATCGTCTCAGGAATCAGCGCCGGCGACCCGGTGATCACCGGCCCGTTTCGTACGCTGCGGAGGCTGAAGGACGAAGCGGCCATTCAGGTCATGAAGGAAGAGACCATTCCGGCGGAGAAGAGCTGACCCACGGAGGACCCCATGAGCGCCTTACCCGACGCCGCACCCGCGCACCTGATCGAGATGGAGGGGCTGACGCGGGTGTACCAGCTCGGTCCGCAGGAGATCTACGCGCTCCGGGGCATCGACCTGCGGATCGACCCGGGCGAGTACGTGGCCATCATGGGTCCTTCCGGCTCGGGCAAGTCGACGCTGATGAACGTGATCGGCTGCCTCGACACGCCGACCTCCGGGCGGTACCTGCTCGACGGCGTGCCGGTCGAGTCGATGAACGACGACGAGCTGGCGGCGGTACGGAACAGGAAGATCGGCTTCGTCTTCCAGACGTTCAATCTGCTGGCTCGGACGACCGCGCTGCACAACGTCGAGCTGCCGCTCATCTACGCCAGGATCCCGCGGGCGCAGCGCCGCCGGCTGGCCGAGGAGGCGCTGGTGGCCGTCGGGCTGCACGACAGGATGGGGCATCAGCCGAACGAGCTCTCCGGCGGGCAGCGCCAGCGCGTGGCCATCGCCCGGGCGCTGGTGAACAAGCCCTCGCTCCTGCTGGCCGACGAGCCGACCGGACACCTCGATTCGCAGACCGGCCGGGAGATCCTCGACCTCTTCCGCCAGCTCCACGACCGCGGCAACTCCATCATCATCGTCACCCACGAGGACGAGGTGGCGAAGGAGGCGAAGCGGCTGATTCATCTTCGGGATGGGAGGATCGTTGACTAGGCTGAGCCCTGAGCCCTGAGATCCGCGCCCCTATGTTTCTCGAGAACCTCCGCATCGCACTGACCGCCATCTTCTCGAACAAGATGCGCTCGATCCTCACCGTGCTCGGCGTGATGATCGGCGTGGCGGCGGTGATCGCCGTCGTGTCGCTCGTCCAGGGCCTGCAGAAGAAGATCTCGGCCGACCTGGAGAGCGTCGGCTCGACGTTTATCCGCGTGATCCCCGACATCGGCGTGCAGAGCAACCCGTTCCTGCGCCGGATGCCGGAGCTGACCTACGACGACGCCCTGGCCATCCGCAAGGGCACGACCACGATCCGCAACTTCACGCCGCTCTTCCTGGGCCAGGCTCAGCTCAGGCACGGCGACGCCCGGCACTCCACCACCCTCATCGGCGTGAACCAGACCTACCAGGACGTGGTGAACCACTGGGTCGATCACGGGCGCTTCTTCACCACGCTCGATGAGGAAACGAAGAAACGGGTTGCGGTGATCGGCGTGGAGGTGGCGCGGAAGCTCGGCCTCACCGAGCCGATCGGCAGGATGGTCCGGGTCGACGACACGGCCTACACGGTCGTCGGCGTGATGGAGAAGCGCGGCAGCTCGATCACCGGGGACTCCGACGACCTCCTCCTCATTCCCTTCGCCACGGCGCAGGTGATCTACGGCGCCGACCGGATGAAGCACCTCCCGCTGGCCTTGCAGGTCCGCAGCCGGGAGGACATCGACCTGGCCAAGGAGCAGGTGCGGAACATCCTGCGCGCGCGCCATGGTCTGAAGGCGGGGGAGAAGGACGACTTTCAGATCACCACCCAGGAGGAGCTGATGAAGGCGGTCTCCAGCGTCCTCCTCGGCGTGTCGGGAAGCATGGCTGGCATCGTCGGCATCGCCCTGATCGTCGGCGGGATCGGAATCATGAACATCATGCTCGTCTCGGTGACGGAGCGGACGCGGGAGATCGGCCTCCGCAAGTCGCTCGGGGCACGGCGGCGGGACGTGATGGTCCAGTTCCTCATCGAAGCGGTCGTGCTCTCCGGCTTCGGCGGGCTGGTGGGAATCGCCGGCGGGTTCGGCCTCGCCAACCTCATCCGCGTCCTGCTCGAGAGATGGGTGACCCTGCCGCCGGTCCATACCCCGCTGTGGGCCATCGGGATCGCTTTCGGTTTCTGTGCGTTTCTGGGGGTGCTCTTCGGCATGTATCCGGCGGCGAAGGCCTCCAAGCTCGATCCGATCGAGGCCCTTCGACACGAATAAGTTGCCGGGGCAGGAGGTCGAAATGACATGTCTGCCATGAGTGTTAGATCCGGCGTGCCCAGAGCTCTTCGCCCCCTCACGCTCGCCCTCGCCTTTGCCGCCACGGCGGCGTCCGCCGGAATGATGCCGGTGTCGGAGATCAAGCAGGGGATGAAGGGCTACGGCCTGACCGTCTTCGAAGGGGATACGGTCGGGAAGTTCGACGTGGAGATCGTGGGGGTGCTGAACAGGATCGGCCCCGGCCAGGACCTGATTCTGGCCCGCGTCGACTCTCCACAGATGCGGCGGGCGGGGGTGATCGCCGGGATGAGCGGCTCGCCGATCTACATCGACGGCAAGCTCATCGGGGCTCTCGCCTACGCCTGGGACTTCTCCAAGGAGCCGGTGGCAGGGATCACGCCGATCCACGAGATGCTGAAGATTGCGGAGGCGGAGGGGAGCTCATCACCGGCGCTGGCGGCGGCGGCCCCGCGGCTGAGCGCACAGGCCTTCCTCGAATCGATCGTGAAGCAGGAGACCGACGGGCTGTTCGAGCAGCTCATGAGCGGACTGGCGGCGCGGCAGATGAGCAGCATCGCCGGTGCCCGCAGGATCGCCCTTCCCCTCTCGCTGGGCAGCTTCTCGCCCGAGACCATCACCCGCTTCGGCGCCCGCTTCGATCAGATGGGCTTCGTGGCCGTGCCGACCGGCAGCTCCACGGCCGGCGGGCCGGAGCCGGCGGAGGCCCGGAAGCGGTTCTCGCCGGGAGACGCCGTCGGCGCGGTCCTGCTGAACGGCGACTTCACGGTGGCTGCGACCGGGACGGTGACGCACATCGACGGGGACCGCGTCTACGCGTTCGGCCATCCCTTTCTCGACATCGGCGAGATCAGCTTTCCGATGGCGGACGCGGAAGTGGTGGGGTTCATGGCCAGCGTGGCGCGCTCGTTCAAGTTCTCCAACAGCGGGCGGATCGTCGGCGCGCTCCGCCAGGACCGCGCTCCCGGAATCATGGGGGTGGTGGGGGAGACGGCGGCGATGATTCCGATCGAGCTGACCGTCGAGGGGTCGGGCATGTCCCGAACCTACAACGTCAACGTGGTCCGGCATCCGCTGCTCTCGCCGCTGATGATCGCCATGGCCGCCGACAGCGTGGTGGCGAACTCGCAGCGCGCCGCCGGCGAGCGCACGGTGGTGCTCGAGTCGGAGATCAAGCTCAAGGGCTTCGAGCCGATTCGGCTGCGTGAGGGATGGGCCGGCGCGCAGGCGCGGCAGTCCATCCCGGCCTATCTGGCCGTCGTGTCCGGCTACCTGATCTCCAACGAGTTCCGCGACGCGGAGCTGGAGAGCGTGAAGGTACATCTCCGCCACGATGATCAGTTGCGGATCGCGCGCATCACCTCGGCCACCCTCGAGACGCCCGAGAAAGGGCGCCTCTCGCCGGGGGACACGGTGCGCGTCCGCGCGGTCCTCAAGCCGTTCCGCGGCGACTCCTTCGTGGAGATCTTCGAGCTGCAGATTCCCGACGACCAGGCACCCGGCAGCGCCTACCTTCTGGTCGGCAGCGGCACGGTGGCCAATCAGATCGATTTCGGCCTCGTCCCGCCGAATCCCCGCACCCTCGAGCACGTTCTCGGCGTGCTGGCGCGCCTGCGTCCCTCCACGGACCTCACCGTGGGCCTCTACTCCAGCTCCGACGGCGCCGTGACCTCCGGCGTCTACCTCCCCAATCTCCCTCCGACGATGCGCGCGGTGGTGGCCAGCGATACGTCCAACGCCCCGCAGCTCCCGGTTCGATATCACGGCAGCGTGAGGCAGGCGCGCTCACTCGGCTACATCGTCGAGGGCGCCGTGAAGATCGATCTCGACATACGGCCCGCGCTCTGATGATTTTGGGTTTTGGGTTTTGGATTTTGGATTGGGCCCCTTGATCCGGAATCGCCTCAATCCAAAATCCAAAATCCAAAATCCAAAATGAGAAAAGGGCTTCCCGAATGCGTCGTGCTCTCGTCTTCGCGCTGACATTTCTGTTCGCCTCCCATGCCCTCGCCGTGGCTCCACAATTCTGGCGCATGCGCACCGTCGAGGATTTCCTGGCCGGTGAGGTCGAAGGATTCGCCGTGACGTCGCGCGGGCAGCTCAAGCCCGCACCCTCCCTGCGCAAGGTGGCCACCTTCACCGATCCGTTCGTGCTCTCGCAGGTCACCGCGCCGAACGGTGACCTCTTCTTCGGCACCGGAAACGACGGCAAGGTGTACCGCCTCCGCGGCGGCGAGCTGAAGGCGATCTTCACAGCGGCCGAGCCGGAGGTCTATGCAATCGCCTTCCGCGACGGTGCCGTCTATGCGGGGACGTCTCCCAACGGAAAGATCTATCGGATCGATCCCAACAGCGGCCGGGGCGCGCCCTTTTTCGATCCGGAGCAGGCCTATATCTGGGCTCTGCAGGTCTCCGGCAACGACCTTCTCGTCGCCACCGGGGTCGATGGGAAGCTGTTCCGCGTGGGGCCGGACGGCGCCGGCAAACTCCTCTTCGACGCGCCGGAGACGCACCTCCGTTCGATGGCGCTCCGCCCCGACGGATCCCTCCTGGTGGGGGGATCGAGCAAGGGGCGAATCTACGCCGTGTCCCGCGATGGTTCCGCTCATGCCCTGTATGACTCGGCCCTGAACGAGATCTCCGCCCTCTACGTCGATGCCTCCGGGGTCGGATGGGCCGCCGGGGTGAGCAACATCCTTCCGACGTCGGCTCCGCGCCAGCAGCCGGCCAGGCCAGGCCAGCAGCAGCAGCAACAGCAGTCGTCCGGGTCCCAGGCGGAGGGGAAGAAGGAAGAGGCCGGCGCGAAGGTGGAAGTGAGCTTCTCCTTCGAGGAAACGGGCCCGACCGTCACCTCGCAGGCCGGCACCGGGGAGCTCTACCGGATCAACCCCGACAACTTCGTGGAAGTGGTCCGGAAGCTCGACCGGGAGATGATCTACGGAATCAGCGGCGCGCGCGACGGAGGGATTCTCCTCTCGACCGGGCCGCAGGGGCGGGTCTACGACTACCGCGGCGGCGAGGTGTCGCTCATCGCCTCCGTTCCGGAGAAGCAGGTGGTCTCGATCAACAGCGCCGCCGGGACGAGCGTGATCACCACGACCAACAGCGGCGCGGTCTATCGCATCGAGGGCTCCTCTTCGGCCGGCGGCGAATTCCGCTCAGCGGCGAAGGACGTGGAGCGCTTCTCGCGCTTCGGCCACTACCAGATCGAGGGGAGCCAGGTCGGCAACGGCTCGCTGGCCATCTCGTTCCGCACGGGAAACACCCGGACGCCCGACGCGACGTGGAGCGCCTGGACGCCGGCCTCGACCTCCCCGCAGGGGAACGTGCAAGCCCCGTCGGGGCGGTACATCCAGTGGAAGCTGACCATGGCCAGGCCGTCGGGCGAGGTGGTCGTCGATTCGGTGACGGTGGCATTCGTGAACCGCAACGTGGCGCCGGTCATCGAGTCCATCTCCGTCCAGGACCCGGGCGTCGTGTTCATCAGCGCCGGTTATCCCGGCGGGGCGAACGTGGTGGAGGCCACCAACCCCGACGAGTACGGGATCTTCTCCAGTATCGAGCAGGCGCGGGAGAGGACCGACCCGGGAAAGAGGGTGTTCCGGAAGGGATATCGCACCATCGTATGGCGGGCCCGCGACGACAACGGCGACTCGCTGCGCTACACGATCTCCTTCCGGAAGAAGGGCGCCGACCGCTGGATGCGGCTGCGCGAGAACATGGAGGAGACGCAGGTGAACTTCGACACCTCCCAACTCCCCGACGGCACGTACGAGATCCGCCTCACCGCCACCGACGCGGTGGACAATCCCGAGCTGCCGCTGAGTGACACCAAGGAAGGGGTCGAGTTCCAGGTCGACAACACCGCGCCGGTGATCCGGTCCTCCATCGAGGGCGACACCGTCGTGGTCCACGTGACCGACGCCATGTCCCCGGTGGGAAGAGTGGAGTACGCGGTCGACGCGCAGAAGTGGGTCCGGATGACGCCGGTGGACGGGATCGCCGACTCGCCCTCGGAGACCTACCGCATTCCCCGGGGCGCCGTGGCGGGGCGGTTCGTCGTCGTCCGCGCCGTCGACGCCTTCTACAACGTGGCCACCGAATCGATCACGGTGAAGTAGCGCCCCCTGTGTCATCCCGAGCTGGTGAACGGCGCCGGGCGCCGAAGGCCGGATGAGGGGTGCGACCGCGAGACGGTTGCCCTCACCCGGCGCTTCGCGCCACCCTCTCCCGCAAGCGGGAGAGGGTACAGCCTCGTTCCCTCTTCGCGGCTCGCAATGACATCGGCCCTGGCGTCTATAATCGCCCCGTGGAGCGTTGCATCCGGGCGTGGGCGGTCGCGGTTCTCCTCGTCTGCGGAGGATGTGGCCGGAGCGAGGCGCCTGATGCGGTCGTTGCGGCGGCCGAGTCCCAGGCGCGGTCCGGCGGTACGCTCCTTCGCCGGCTGGAGATCGACATCACCAGCCTCAATCCCCTTCTCTCCACGAGCCGCTATGACCGGCTCGTGGCGGCCTATCTGTTCACCCCTCTGCTTCATCTCGACGAGGATTTGCAGCCGGCGCCGGGGCTGGCCGAGTCGTGGACCATGTCCGCCGACGGACGCCTCTACACGTTCCGGCTGAACCCGAAGGCGACGTTTTCCGACGGCCAGCCGGTCCGGGCCTCCGATGTGGTCTTCACCCTGCGGAAGATCGCCGACCCGGAAGTGGAGGCCCAGATGGTCGCCTCGGGGTTCGAGCTCCTCGAACTCGGCCGGACGCGGGCGGTCGACGAGCACACGGTCGATGTGGCTTTTCGCGAAGGGCTGGCCTCGCAACTGATCCAGTTCAACAACCTACTGGTGGTTCCGGAGCACGTCTACTCGCAGGGAGACTTTCGCACGGAGTTCAATCGTCGCGCGGTCGGCAGCGGGCCGTACCGTCTCGTTCGATGGGTGCCCGGGAAGGAAGTGGTCGTGCAGCGGCGCGACGAGTACTGGGACCAGAGGCCGTGGATCGAGACGGTCTATTTCAAAATCGTCACGAACCATGCCACCGCCTGGAACGCGGCGAAGATCGGAACGCTGGACGAGACACCCGTGCAATCGGACATCTGGCTGCGCGAGCAGGCCAATCCCAATCTGGAGCGTAGATTGCGCTTCCTCCGTTTCTACGGGCTGGCCTACAACTACATCGCCTGGAACGGGCGGAACCCCCTCTTCGCCGACAAGCGGGTACGGCGCGCGCTGGGGATGTGTCTCGACACCCCGTCGATCATCACCAACCTCTACGGCGGCACGGCGCGCGCGATCAACGGGCACTTCGTTCCGGAGCAGTGGGCCTACAACCAGTCCGTGCCCATGCTGGTGTACGACCCGGCGGCGGCAAAGCAGATCCTGACCTCCGCCGGTTGGATCGACAGCGACGGTGACGGCGTCCTCGACAGGCGCGGCGTGCCGTTCCGCTTCGACCTGACGGTCATGAGCGGGAGCCCGCAGGCGCTGGCCATCGCCCAGTCGCTCCAGTCGACGCTCAAGCAGGTGGGAGTCCAGTTGGACATCGCCGTGCTCGACGGCGCGGTGGCGATCCAGCGCATTCTGGCCGGCAACTATGAGGCCGCGTACCTCTCGTGGGACCTCGACCCCGACCCCGACCCCTTCCCCCTCTTCCATTCCTCGCAGGTCCCTCCCCGCGGCCAGAACTTCGTCTACTACTCGAGCCCGGAGGCCGACCGGCTCATCCAGCAGGGGCGGCGGGAGCTGAAGGCTTCCGGCCGCGTGGAGATCTACCGGCGGCTTCACGAAGTCCTGGCCGAGGACCAGCCGTATACGTGGGTCACGCAGCCGTCGATGAAATGGGTCATCAACCGCCGCGTGAACGGAGTGCGCCTGAGCAAGGGATGGGGACTCTTCCTGTGGCATCCGGGTGAGCTGGAGTGGTGGCTGTCACCTCCCCGCGGCGGCGGAGCGCCTCCTCCTCCCGCGGCAATGACGCCGTGAGATCGCCGGCGGCCCGAACATGTACGTGTACATCGCCCGCCGCCTGCTCTACGCGGTCCTGACATTCCTCGGGATCACGGTGGCCGTCTTCGTGCTCATCCACAGCGTCCCGGGCGATCCGATCTCGTTCTACAGCGGGATCTCGGGGTTCAACGTTTCGCCGGCGGCGATCGAGGCCATCCGCCGCGAACACCGCCTCGACGAGCCGCTGCCCGTGCAGTACGGCTGGTGGCTGCGCAGTCTCGTCACCCTCGATCTGGGGAGATCGATCATCGACCGGCGGCCCATTCTCGACGAGATCGTGCGAAGGCTGCCGAACACGCTCCTGCTGAACGCGCTGGCCTTCACCCTCGCCGCGGCGATCGGGGTCCCCATCGGCCTCTGGAGCGCCCGGAGGCCGGGGCGGCTGCTCGACCGCGGGTCGGCCGTGGCCTTCTTCCTGCTCTACTCGCTGCCTTCGTTCTGGGTGGCCCTGCTGCTGATGCGCTGGTTGTCGGTCGAGCTGGGGGTGCTGCCGCTGTTCGGGATGACCTCGCACGAGTATGAGAACCTGACGCTGGCCGGGAAGCTCGCCGACCGCGCCAGGCATCTGGTGCTGCCGGTGGTCACGCTGACCTATGCGCAGCTCGCGATCTTCGCGCGCTTCTCGCGCGGCGCGGCCTTCGAAGTGATCCGCCAGGACTTCATCACCACGGCCCGGGCCAAGGGGGTGGGGGAGGGGGCGGTGATCTGGCACCACGCCTTCCGCAACGCCCTCCTCCCTCTGATCACCCTTCTGGGCCTGACCATTCCGTATCTGATCTCCGGCAGCGTGATCGTCGAGGAGATCTTCCAGTGGGACGGAATCGGTCTCCTCTTCTTCGACGCCATCCGCGCCCGCGACTACCCGGTGGCGATGGCGCTGGCCGTCCTCACCGCGGTGGCGACGCTGCTGGCCAGCCTCCTGGCCGATGTGCTCTATGCGGTGGCCGACCCGCGGGTGCGGCTGGCGGGAGCACGCGGGTGACGACGTGGCGCCGCTTCCGGCGGAGCGCCATCGCCGTGACGGCGCTGGGCTTCGTGGTATTCGTCGCCCTCGTCGCTCTTGCCGCGCCGCTGCTCGCGCCGCAGCCGCCCGATGCGATCGATCTCGGCCGCCGCCTCCTTCCTCCGGGAGGGGACCATCTGCTCGGGACCGACGACCTCGGCCGGGACGTGCTCTCGCGGCTGATCCACGGCGCGCGGGTGTCGCTCGCCGTCGGGCTGCTGGCCACGGCGCTGGCTCTGGTGGTGGGGTCGACTCTGGGCGCGATCGCCGGCTACTACGGCGGCGCGGCGGACTGGGTCGTCTCGCGGCTGATCGAGGTCATTCTCTGTTTTCCCTTTCTCCTCCTGGTGCTGGCCATCGTGGCGCTGTTCCAGCCGTCGCTGTGGACGGTGCTGGTGGCGCTGGCGATCACCTCATGGACGACCGAGGCGCGGTTCGTCCGGGCCGAGTTCCTGCGCCTCCGAGAGCTCGAGTTCGCGCAGGCGGCGAGGGCCAGCGGCGCGCGCGATCCGCGGATCATCTTCCGGCACCTGCTGCCGAACGCGTTGGCCCCGCTTCTCGTCTCGGCGAGCTTCGGCGTTGCGTCGGCCGTGCTGACCGAGTCGGCGCTCTCCTTCCTCGGGTTCGGGGTGGCGCTGCCGACCCCCTCGTGGGGGAGTATCCTCGCCGTGGCCTACGAATACATCGAGCTCGCCTGGTGGCTGGCCCTCTTCCCGGGCCTGGCCATCTTCGTGACGGTGGCCGCCTTCAATCTCATCGGCGACCGGCTGCGCGATGCCCTCGATCCGAGGAGTGAAACGTGAGGCGTCTCTATCCGGCAGTTCTCGTCCTCCTGGCGGGCTGCTCCAGCGGCATGGATCGCCTCAGTCACATCGAAGGGGGCCCGGGGCAGGACATCAGCATCGCCATCGTCGAGGTCGAGCACTCCCCGGTGGTGACCAGTCTGGTCGGGGGACGGCTGTACATGATCCGGTTCGAGGTCAGCAACAACTCGAATCTGCCGGTCACGGTGAAGCGGTTGTCGATCGTCCCCTCCGGGTACGGGACGCCGTTCGAGGTCGAGACCAGCTCCCGTCCGTTCAACGAGATGATCGATCCGGGCGGCGAGCACGTCTTCGACCTGCGGGTAGAGGCACGCCAGGTTCGGAACTTCCGCCCGGAGGACAGGCGCTCGGTCCAGTTCCGGCTGCAGGTGACGCTGGCGAGCGAGTTGACGTACTACTACATGTTCGAGGTGCCGGTCCGTTTGTGAGACTTCAGCGGACGCCGACGCCGAGGCGGGCCCGCAGCGAATCGAGGACGGGAGGGGGGACCAGCCGGGCCACGTCGCCGCCGAGCCGGAAGACCTCCTTCACCAGGCGCGAGGAGACGTAGGTGTACTCGACCGCCGGGAGCATGAAGATGGTCTCGACCTCGGGGCTCAGCTCGCGGTTCATGAGCGCCATCTGGAGCTCGTACTCGTAGTCGGAGACGGCGCGGATGCCCCGGACCACGACCGTCGCATCGAGGCGACGCATGAACTCGACGAGGAGCCCGGAGAAGGAGAGCACCTCCACGCCTCTCATCCCGGCCGTGCAGGTCGCGATCAGCTCCATTCGCTCGGAGACGCTGAAGAGGGGAGCCTTCCCCTCGTTCTCCAGGACGGCCACGACGACGCGGTCGAAGAGACGTGTGCCGCGGCTGATGATGTCGAGGTGCCCGTTGGTGAGCGGGTCGAACGAGCCGGGGTAGACGGCGGTGCGCATGAGGGGCATTGTAGCTCTTGGCTCCTGGCTCCCGGGCCCAGGGGCCGGGAGCCGGGATCCGAAGGCCGAAACGTCAATGTCTTGACGAATTCACCGATCCTCCCTAACATGAGCCTGTTCAACTGCGTGACACTTGGGGAGGGTGTGAAGATGCGGCAGCGGATTCAGGTGAAACGCACGAGTCCTGCCTCGAAGCGCCGGCTGATCTCGACGCTCCTGACCTACCTTCCGGGCGCCTGGATCGATCCCGACAACAACGAGCTCATCGCCCTCTACAGGCTCCGCTACCGAATGGCGCTGGAGGAGGGGAAGTACGACGCCGCCATGATCTTCCTCAACAAGATCCTGGAGGTCGACCCGATGAACGCGGAGGCGAAGCTCTGCAAGGGAGAGATTTACCACCGCTGCCTCCACGACTACACCCAGGCCATCGAGCATTACAACAAGGTCATCCGTCTGACCGCGAACAGCGCCGACGAGCCGACCCGCTCCCGCGCCCGCGCGGCCATGTCGGAGATCATGGAGATGCTCTCCTGAGCCACGACGGAACCTACCGGTCGCGTTCGAGCACGAAGTCGAGGGCCATGGCCAGCGCCTCGCGGGCGGGGGAGAGCGGGAAGGGCTCCAGCGCGGCGCGGGCGCGCTGGGCGTAGTCGCGGGCGATCTGCCGTGTCTCCTCGACCGCGCCGTGGGTCCGGACGATCTCGATCACCTCCGCCGGCTCGACGCTGTCGAACGCCTTCGCGCCGGCCACGCGGGCGATCGTCTCCCGCTCGCGCGCTGTGGCCCGCGGCATGGTCAGGATCAGCGGCAGGGTCAGCTTCCCTTCCTTCAGGTCCGACAGGGCCGGCTTGCCGAGGATCTCGGTGCTGGAGGTGAAGTCGAGCAGGTCGTCGATAACCTGGAAGCAGATGCCGAGGTTCAGCCCGTAGTTGAACAGTGAGCCGGCCGTCTCGTCGGGCAGGTCGACCAGGTACCCCGGGATGCGGCAGCAGGCGCCGAAGAGGGCGGCGGTCTTCCTCCGGACGATCTCGAAGTAGTCGTCGATGGAGAGGTCCGCTCGGCCGTTGTGCTCGAGGGCCAGGATCTCCCCCTCGATCATCCGGATGGTGACGTTGGAGAGAAGGCGGAGGATCTCCAGGTTCCCCTCGGCCAGGGCCATCTTCATCGAGTGCATGAAGATGTAGTCGCCGACCAGGACCGTCAGCTCGTTCCCCCACCCGTAATTGACCGAGGTGCGCCCGCGGCGGAGCTCCGCCTCGTCGATGATGTCGTCATGGACGAGGGTGGCGGTGTGGATGAACTCGACTACCGCTCCGTAGGTGACGTCGCGATAGCCCTCGTAGCGGAGCATCTCCGAAACCAGCAGAAGGAGCGCGGGGCGGAGCCGTTTGCCGCCGCCGGCCAGGATGTGGTCTCCGACGTCGGCGATGGTCTTGATCGGAGACTGGAAGTTGCGCTGGAGCTCTTCCTCGACCAGTTGCAGCTTGGGGGCGATCAGCTCGACGACCCGCTCCGCGCGCGCGATCTGATCGTGGACGGTGTTGGGCGCGGTCACGGTCGGAAGAATAAACGATAGCCGTCAAACGGCTCAACCGCGGTAGTTGGTGAACTGGAGAGGGATGCCGAAGTCTTTCTCCTTGACCAGGGCGATGGCGCGCTGCAGGTCGTCCTTGCTCCGCCCGGTGACCCGCACCTGGTCGGACTGGATGGCCGCCTGCACCTTGACCTTGGCATCCTTGAGGGCCTTGACGATGGCCTTCGCTTTCTCGCTCTCGATGCCCTGCACGATCGTGGCGCGCTGGCGAACGGTGCCGAGGGCCGCCTGTTCGAGCTTCCCATAGTCGAGGGCCTTCAGCGAGACGCCCCGCTTGACCAGCCGCCCCTCCAGGATGTCCTTGACGCTCTTCAGCTTCCCCTCGTCGTCGCTGATCAGCACGATCTCCTCCGCGGAGAGCTGGATCTCGCTCTTGCTCCCCTTGAAGTCGAAGCGCTGCGCGAGCTCTTTCTGGGCCTGCTGCACGGCGTTGGCGACTTCCTGCCTCTCCGTCCTGGAGACGATGTCGAAGGAGAACTCCTGAGCCATGGCTGATCCCGACTAGTCGGCCCGCACGACCTGCACCCCGGCCGGCGGGGTGAAGCGGAACGTGTCCGCCGCCGTGCGGGCGGGATGATAGCGCGAGAACTCGAAGGACGTACGATTGCCGTCGCGGTCGATGTACTCGAGCGATTCGATCAGGTTCGTCGAGGCGTTCGTGACGATGGTGACCGTTCGAATCGCCGCGGCCGCGCTGCGAGGCTGCAGCGTGGTGGTGATCCGCGCTCCGCGGCGCTGCTCGCGCACCTGGAACTGCTTCTCCCGGGCGGCCGCATCGCCGATCAGCAGGAAAGGAAGCTCGCTCTTCCGGCGCTCGTCCAGGTCGGCAACCGTCACCTGCCGGTCGGCCGGAACGTAGAACCACGACCGCGTGCCGTCGAAGACGAAGAGCTTCTTCTCCGGTGCCGCGTAGCTCCAGCGCATCATCGGCAGCGCGCCGAACACGACCGAGCCGCGCTCCACCTGGCTGCTCTTGAAGCCCTTCGGCGTGAAGCGGTGGACGAACTCCGCCTCCTTCCCGGCCATGGCCGCGGCCGTTCGGTCGATGGCGGCAGGCTGCGCTCCGGCCGGCAGCGCGGCCACGAACAGACAGATCACGGGTAAGACCAGTCGCACGAAATCACTCCTCCGGGCCGGAGCCCCACGAGCGGCCCTCAGAGCCGCTCGACCTCGATGGAAACGATCGCCGAGTTGACAACAAATATCCGATCGTTTTTGCTCCGATCGAGGGGAAAAAGAACGAATCCGTTCCGCTCCGGGTTGTAGTGAGCCAGCCCACGGATGACCTCGCCGTCGGCGAATTCCACCGCCAGTTGGCTCCCGCTGGCCGGCTCCGCCGCCCCCCCATCGGACTGCGGAAAGAACACCGCCTTCAACGCCGAGAAGGCGATCTCCGCCGGATCGCCCGACTCCCGCACCACGCTCACCACCTGGCGTTCGATGTCGATCGACTCGAGCGAAACCCGCTCCGTACGGCCGTCGCGGTACCGGAGAACCACCTTCCTGTCGTCGTCCATCAGAAGAGCTCGAGGCCCCACAGGTCGTGGAGGTGAAT
Source organism: Thermoanaerobaculia bacterium (assembly GCA_035525045.1). Lineage (GTDB taxonomy): Bacteria > Acidobacteriota > Thermoanaerobaculia > Gp7-AA8 > Gp7-AA8 > DATLEX01. Next base: position 42,717 of record DATLEX010000161.1, read on the forward strand.
GATACCCTGCACGTGCTGCGCGCCATCGGGCACGAAGAGCGACGTGATCTTCCGCTCCTCCATCATCTGCAGCGCCGCCGAGGCCAGCTCCCCCGCACCGATGGTGATCGGGTTCCCCTTCATCGACTCTCCGGCAGTCTTGCGCAGGATCTGCTCGTCTTTCTGAAGGAGCCGGCGCAGGTCACCGTCGGAGATCACGCCTTCCAGCTCGCCCGCCTCATTGACCACCGCGGTGATCCCGAAGCCCTTCTTCGACATCTCATAGATGACCTCGTTCATGCTCGTGGACGTGGTCACGACGGGGATGTCGCCGCCGGTGTGCATCAGGTCGCGGACGCGGAGAAAACGCTTCCCCAGTTTTCCTCCCGGATGCAGGACGGCGAAATCCTCCTCCTTGAAACCCTTGCGGAGAAGAAGGGCCATGGCCAGCGCGTCCCCCAGAGCGAGCGTCGCGGTGGTCGATGCCGTGGGAGCGAGCCCGAGGGGGCAGGCCTCTCTGGAGATCGCCGCCGAGAGGTGGAAGTCCGCTCCCCTGGCCAGCGTCGATTTCGGATTGCCGGTCATGGCTACGATCGCGGCACCGATCCGTTTGAGGCTGGGCAAGAGGCGCAGGAGCTCCTCGGTTTCGCCGGAGTTGGAGATCGCCAGGACGACATCGCCCCCCACGATCATGCCGAGGTCGCCGTGGATGGCCTCGGCGGGATGGAGGAAGAACGACGGCGTGCCGGTTGAGGCGAGCGTGGCGCTGATCTTCTTGCAGATGATGCCCGACTTGCCGAGGCCCATCGTCACCACCCGTCCGCCGGAGGCGTTCAGCAGCTCGACCACCGCGACGAACGTCTGGTCCAGATGGTCGACCAGCCCGAGAATCGCCGCCGCCTCGACTTCCAGGACGCGACGCGCCTCGGCCAGCGAAGGATGCTCCTGTCCGGCCTGCCGCGGCTCCGCCATTGCGGCCGGAATGGTAACGCATGCGCCGGCGCTCCAGGCTCGTGGCGATGTCATCCCGAGCTGGTTAACGGCGCCGGGCGCCGGTGAAGCGGAGATGAACCGCAGAGCCTTCTCCCCCGCCTCCGGCGGGGGAGAGGGTGGCCCTGAGCGGAGCGAAGGGCCGGATGAGGGGTGCGACCGCGAGACGGGTGCCCTCACCCGGCGCTTCGCTCCACCCTCTCCCGCAAGCGGGAGAGGGCCCCCCTACTTGGCGGCGGAGGTGCGCTTGGCGGCCTTGGCCAGCCGCGACTTGTAGCGGTCGGCGGTATTGTTCTTGATGATGCCCCGCTTGGCGGCCTTGTCGATGACCGAGGAGGCGGTGCTGAGGACTTCCGCGCCGGCATCGCCACCGGCGATGGCGGCCTTGGTGCGCTTGAGGGTCGACTTGAGCCGCGATTTGGCGGCGCGGTTGCGGGTGGTTCGTTTTTCGGCCTGGCGTCTCTGCTTTTCGGCCGAGCGGGTGTTTGCCATGAATTGTGCTCCTGCTGCTCGATTTCGAGGTTGAGAGTCTCGCGCCGGCCGGAGGGCCGGCGCCACATGAAGCGGCGCATTCTACCGCGTTTCGATGCCCAGTTGACGCAGCCTCTGCCTTGCCAGAGCCGCTTCCGGGACGTTCGGGTGCTCGTGCACGACGTACTGCAGTTGCACAATTCCCTGTGCACGCTCGTTGAGGCTCAGATACGAGAAGCCCTTCTTGAGGAGCGCGCCCGGCACCTTGTCGGAGCGGGGGTACTGCGTGACGACGCTGTCAAACTGAGCGATGGCCTCTCGATATTTCTTCTGGGAGAAGAGGCTCTCCCCGATCCAGTACGCGGCGTTGTCGGCCAGGTCGGAATTCGGGTTCTGCTCGATGAAGTCGCGGAACCCGGCCATGGCCAGGTCGAAGTTCCCCCGCTGGTAGTCGCCGTAGGCCGCCTGGTAGACGTCGATGGGGTTGTCGCCGGCCGGCGCGATGATCGGCGCCGGCACGGTCACCTCGCTCATGGGGGAACCTCCGGGGGCGGAGGGCGAGGTCGCCTCCACCCGCCCCCGGACCGCGTCCACGTCACGCTGGAGCTGCGTCAACTGCTGCGCGAGGCGGTCGATCCTGTAGTTCGTCTGCTCGATCGTGCCATGCGCGTTCTGCAGACGCTCTTCCATCTGGCCGACCTTCGCCACCAGCGTCGCGTTGGACCGGAGCAGTTGCTCGGTCTGCTCGGCGATGCGCAGGTTGACGTTCTGGACCTCTTCCTTCGCCGCGGTGGTGCGCTTGAGCCCGGCCACCTCGTCCTGGAGCTCGGCCACCTGGCTCTGCAGCCGCGCCACGGCGCCCGAGCTGGCGCAGCCCCCCAGGAGCGCTCCGAGCGCCAGGAGGGAGAGAAGCCGGGAGGAGGTCATCGCCTCTCCACGATCACCAGGTGGGCCCTGCGATTCTGGGCCCAGGCGGACTCGTTCGAGCCGAGCGCGAAGGGCCGCTCTTCACCGTAGCTGACGGTGCGCATCCGGCCGGCGTCGACGCCGAGCGCGACCAGGAACTGACGCGCCGTGTGAGCCCGGCGGTCGCCGAGGGCCAGGTTGTACTGTTCGGTGCCGCGCTCGTCGCAATGCCCTTCGATCAGCAGGTTGTACTGGGGATTGGCGTGAAGCCAGCTCGCCGACCCGGTCAGGGCGGCCTGGGCGTCGGCGGTCAGCGTCGACTCGTCGAAGCCGAAGAAGGCGTCGCGGATGTAGCCGCGCTCCTGCACGAACTGGTTGAGCGAGCCGAGGTCGCGCGGCAGCTCTTCGACCGTGGGGCGGGGGTCGGTGCGGACGAAATCCTCACGCGGCTCCACCCGCGCTTCCTCCGTGGTGGTCACGGGAACGTCCGCAACAGTTGCCGTCGAGACGGCCGGCTGCGGCTGCGCGCGCCGGCTCGACCGGCAGGCCGGCACCAGAGCGATCAGAACGAGAACGAGTCCAACGGTGAAACCCTTCATCATCTTCTTCATCGGTATGTCTACTCCTCTGCCGATCATAACAATCATTCCACCTTCTTCGACCAGTCCGGATTCTTGTTCTCACCGTGAAAGGTGAGTTGCAACAGGTCGGTCCCGTCGACCCGCATCCGGTAGACCTGCCATTTTCCGGTGCGGTTCGACTGAAAGGTGATCCACCGCCCATCGGGCGACCAGGAGGGCTGTTCGTTCGAGCCATCGCCGGCCACGATGCGCGTCTCGCCGGTCACCGTATTGTGGATCCGGATCTGGAACCGGCCCGCCACTCGAGAAGTGTAGGCGATCCGTTCCCCGTCCGGAGACCAGGTGGCGTCGTCGTTCCAGTTCCCCTCGAACGAGATTCGCCGGACGTTCGTCCCCTCGGCGTCCATGATGTAGATCTGCGGCGTGCCGCTCCGCCCGGAGGTGAACGAGATGTGCCGTCCGTTGGGACTCCATTCCGGTGTCGACTCGATGCTCGAGGAGGTGGTCACGCGGCGGACGTTCGTGCCGTTGTCGCGGATCAGGTAGATGTCGGGGTTCCCCTCGACCGAGCCGACGAAGGCGACGTCGTCGCTCACGGGGGAGAACGACGCCGATGTATTCAGCGCCAACCCGGTGCTCAGCCGGATCTGCCCCCCGCCGCGGCGGTTGATGACCCACATGTCGCTCCGCCCGCCGGCGAACGAGGTGTAGACCATCCTCTCGTTGTCGGGCGCCCAGCTGGGGAGGATCGACAGCGTTCGATGATTCGTGATCTGGCGCTGGTTGGCCCCGTCCCAGTCCATCAGCCAGATCTCCCAGTGCCCGCTGCGGTCGGAGGAGAAGGCGATCTGGGTCATGAAGATGCCGGGCCGCCCGGTGACAAGGCGCAGCACCTGGTCGGCGATGGTGTGGGCGGTGCGCGTCAGAGCGGCCGCCGAGGCGCGGTAACGCTTGCCGGGATGGGGGGTGCCGCTCGCATCGAACAACTCGGCGTCGATCAGGTAGTCCTCTCCCTCCCGGAAGACGTTCAGCTTGAGCAGGTAATGCGCGCCGGCGCGACGGGCCACGTCGGGGGTCACGGCCACGCCCGGCGGCAGCGGTGCGATGGCGAAGGCGTCCGAGTAGGCGATGTCGCGCGTGAGCGGCGCGAAGAACGGCAGCCGGATCTCGTCGCCGGTCACGACCATGCTCCCCGCCGTCCGGGGGATGGAGTCGGGGAACGGCACGGCGATCCGGGCGATGGTGGCCGCCTGGCTCGGATCCATCGTCACGGTCACGTCGGTCTGAGCGAGGAGGGATGGGGCGGCGAAGGTGAGTAGGGTGGCGAGGATCGTCTTCATCTGAATGTCAGGTGAACTCCGAGGTAGTGACCACTGTAACCGAAGGGAAGAGCAGGAAGCGGCGAGGCCTCCAGCACGGCCCGCTCGGCGGCGCGGTCGAAGTTGCCGCTCCCGCTCCGAGCCATAACCTGCACATCACGGATCATGCCGTCGCGCTCGATCCGGAAATACACCACCGTTCTGGCGCCGCTCCCCACCGGCGGCCGCACCCAGCGAGTGCCGATCAGCCGTTTCATCTGCTCGAGGTAGAGCGTGTAGGGAAAATCTCCCCCCTCCAACGCCGTGACGCCGGTCTCGCCGACGGCGATCTCCCCAGCGGTCCCGGCCGTCCCGGTGGCGGGGATGCTCGGCGGCGGCGGGGGTGGCGGCGGAGCGGGCGCATCGACCCCCTTCTTCGTCGAGCGTCCGAAGGGGGAGAGGGGTGCGGTGTCCTTCGTCGGAGGCTCGGCGGCTTTCGCCGGGGGAGGCGTCACCGGCTGGGGCCGCGGCTCCTCGATGCGGGGAGCGACGGGCTGGGGGGGAGCGGGCGCCGGTGGGGCAACCCGCGGGGTCTGCGCGAATCGGATGTTGATCGTGGAGACGGGGCGGGGCGGGGGGTGGCGCAGGGCCGCGTAGACCGCCAGCGCGCCGCCGGTCGCGTGCAGAAACAGCGAGACGACGATCGCTCCGGCGAGGCCGCTTCCGGTGGCTGATCGTTCGGCGAGGATGTCAGCGACCGGATCGCGCATCGGCGGTCTCGCGCGGCTGGGTGATCATGCCGAGCTGCTCGACGCCGGCGCGGCTCATGACGTCGAGCACCATGATCACCCGGCCGTACGGCACTCCCTGGTCGGCCTCGAGGAGGGCGCGCTTGATCTTTCTGGCGCGGAGCATCGGCCCGAGGGTCTTCTCGATCTCACCCGACCCGACCGCGTCGCCGTCGACGTAGATGGCGCCATTGGCGACGATGGTGATCTTCGCCGGACTGCTCGCCGCCAGCTCGAAGCTGCGTCCCTCGGCCTGGGGCAGCTCCACTTCGAGCCCCTGCGACAGCATCGGCGCGGTGATCATGAAGATGATCAGCAGCACCAGCATCACGTCGACCAGCGGCGTGACGTTGATCTCGCCCATGTCGTCGAGGTCGTCGTCCTGTCCAAATCGGATGGCCATCTCTGCCCTTAGACGCAGCCCGGCTGGTCTGCGTCACTCCATGAAATTCCGTTCCGTCAGATTCAGGAACTCCAGCGTGAAGTCTTCCATTTCGCCGCGGGCGCGGCGGAGGCGCTGAACGAAGGCGTTGTAGGCGATCAGAGCGGGGATGGCGGCGAAGAGGCCTGCAGCGGTGTTGATCAGCGCCTCGGCGATCCCGGGAGCCACGGCGGTGATCGACGTCGAGCCGGTCGCGCCGATGTTCGCGAACGCCCCCATGATCCCCCACACCGTGCCGAAGAGGCCGATGAAGGGAGTGGCCGCGGCGGTCGTGGCCAGGAAGGGGACGAACCGGCTCAGCCGCGCCGCCTCGATGCGCGAGGCCCGGATCAGCGAGCGCTCCACGCTCTCCAGCGACCGGATCTTCCCGGGGCCGCCGGAGTGGGCGATCTGCGCCTCGATCTCGGCGTACCCGGCGCGGAAGAGCCCGACCAGCGCCGATTGCGACAGCACGCCCAGCGCGGCCTGCACATCGATCAGGCGCTTCGCTCTCCGGAAGACGCCAAGGAAACGCCGGGAGGCGCGGCTCGATCGCCGGAACCGCCGCCACACGAGCAGCATCGTCGCCCACGAGAGGACCGAGAATGCGACCAGGACGGCCAGGACGACCTTTCCCACCCACCCCGTATGTTCAAACGCCGCCCAGAGCTGCACGGCGCGTAAGGTAGCACGAGATCAGACCACCGCGCGGAGGTGCGTCTTCTGCCTGGCGTTCGGAATCGACACCGCCTTTTCGGTGGCGATGTGCCCCGTGACCAGCCCGTGCGTCTCGAGGTAGAAGCGGAGATCCGTCGCCGTCAACGCGTACAAAACGCGGTCTCCGCCGCGGCCGAGCGAGCTGAGGAACGCGCTGTCGTCCTCGCGGATGAGCAGCACGTCGCCGGTGAAGGCCGGCGGCAGCGCCGCCAGGAGCGAGAGGTAGTCCGCCGGCGACGTGGCGCGGTCGAGCACCAGCCGTTGCACGTCGACGTCGAGCTCGACCAGATGGCTCGAGATCGCGTAGCGGAGAACGGTGAAGGAATCGAGCAGGATGACGCGGTTCGGCGCGCTGAGCGAATTGTCCCAGTCACGATCGGGGCGGCCTAGGTCGCGACAGATGAGGGTGATGCGGCGGGTATCGGTGATCAAGAGCTCCTCCGTTTTCGGTTCGTTGTCTGCCGGGCAGTTTTCCAAGGGGAGTACCAGATCGGTCCACAGCGGCAATTCGCGTCGTTTCAGCCGGTTACGCCGAGTTCTCCACGTGGCGGCCTCGTTTGGAAACTGGACATGTGTATGATTGCCGGGCATGTCCGAGATCAGAAAACGAATCCTCGTCGTCGACGACGACCCGCAGATCCTCTCCGGTCTGGCCGCTCTCCTGAGCGCGGAGTGGGAGGTTCGAACCGCCGAGACGGGGAAGGACGCGTTGACCGCGTTCGCCGAGTTCTCCCCCGACGTGGTCCTGCTCGACGTTCAGCTTCCCGACTTCTCCGGGATCGAACTGCTGCACCAGTTCAAGATGTACTCGGAGGCGGCGGCCGTAATCATGATGTCGGGGGTTGGGGACCTCGCCCGGGTCATCGACTCCATGAAGCTCGGGGCGGAGACCTTTCTCCAGAAGCCGTTCGACACCGAGACGCTGACGCTCACGCTCCAGCAGGTCTCCAAGATGATCGCCCAGCAGCGCGAGCTGCTGGCGCTGCGACGCACCGAGACGAAGGACGTGGAGCGTCTTCCGGGCGTCTCCGCGTCCATC
>DATLEX010000163.1:0-8501 GCA_035525045.1 Thermoanaerobaculia bacterium
CGTCAGACGTTGTCGCTGGCGCGGCGGTGCATCTCGGCGTTGATCCGGCCGAGAAGGATGCGCGCCACGCGGATGTCGTGGCCGAGGTCGATGAGCAGGACGCTGATGTCACCGATGCCCCACATCAGACCGGCCAGGACCAGCATCTGCGTCACCTCGGCGATAAGCGTCGGCAGGGCGGCGCCGGCGTCGGTCATCAGGCCGGTCACGACCTCGCCGACCAGCATCACGATCATCAGGATCGCCAGGATCTTGAAGAGCCGCGCGATATACCGCAGCGTCACATACGGCTCGAGGTCCTGCGTGCGGACCTCTTCTTCCTGAGCCCGCTTCTCGCCCGGCCGCAGCGGCGGCGCGCCGCAGGTCGGGCACACCGCCCCCGGCTCCTGCCGGTAGGTCCGACATTCCGGACAGTTGATCCCTTGTTGCACTTGCACTCCAAACCTCCTGCCTTCCCTTGGCTGCTGGTTGCGTCATTCGCGCCAGCGTGCTCGAACCCCTCGCACATCGACATGGGTGAACGGCCCGTGACCACAGCAGGCCTTGTAGATGCCGATCCCCCCCACCAGCGCCGGAAAGCGGGCCTCCACCCGCTCGGCGGCCTGAGCGATCACCTCGGCGTCGCGGACGTCCACCCGGCCGTCGCCGTTCAGGTCGTCCATCCCGCCGTTCCGATCGTTGTCGACAAACACGTCCGCGGCGTCGCCGTACATGTGCCGGCTCAGCTTCGCTCTCCCGGCGGTGTTCCCTCCGCTGTGGTTGTATCGCGGAGTGCGGAACCCGCTCATGACTTCCATGTGCTTGACCCTGATGCCTCGAGCCTCCAGGTCCTGGATGATCAGCTCCAGCTTGTCGATCGTCTTCGGATTGAGCAGCAGGTACTTGGGCCAGACGTCCCGCTGGTCCTTGGTCAGGAAGTCGCGGACCCGGAAGTGCTCGGAGACGTGTGTGTCCTGGTTCTCCCTGCTCACCTCGATGAATCCTGCCGGGGGGGCGTAGGCGGGGCTCCGTGGCTGTCCGCCCTGCTCGAAGGGCCAGCTCCCGAGGAAGTAGGAGCCGATGCGGCCGCCGCGCTTCTCGTCGCGGGGGACCAGCGTGAAGATGTTGAAGGCCTCGGTGACGCGGCTGATCTGATTGACCGTCTCGGCGAACTTGTAGACTCCCGGGTTGTCCGGAATCCGCACCTCGGGGGGGGCGCCCTCGAGCGGCGCCCCCGGCAGGCCGGGATAGAAGCGCAGCTTCCCGCTCTCGCCGCGCAGAGGATCGATCAGATGCAGCATGGCCTCGTTCAGATAGGCGGTGCGCGGCGCGCTCGGGTCGGTCAGGGCGCTGGTGATGTGGCGTGTCGCCGGAGCGAGCGGTTTTGGGAGCGCCGGAATGCCGGTGCGGGCCTGCATCTCGCGCGCGTCTGCCATCCGCTGGCGCGTGGTGGCGATCGCGCCGACCCAGGCCGCCAGGAACAGCAGCGTCACGACCACCGCCAGCCACGTGAAGATGCGCTCCTGCCGCTCGGTCAGCCCGCCGAACACTCGGTGCCGGCGACGAGGCTCCGGGTACAGCGGCGCAGCTCGGTTCACCGCCAACCCGAGCCTTCATGAGCCATGCCGCCGGGGCGAAACCTCACGGAAAGTAGCCGCGGGGGACCCGCAGCCTGTGGCCGGCACGCGATTCGACGCTGATGGCATGCCATCGATCGGCCACCCCTTCCGAACGGAAGACCAGGTGATACTGCTGCCGGAGCTCGGCGGCCACGCGCTGGTAGACGGCGGCCAGTTGGTCTTCACTCCTGATGATGAAGTAGGTGGCGCCGGTCTCGCGCGCGAGCTGGGTGAGGCGCCGGGCCTGGATCTGGCCGACGCCGATCCGCATCAGCCGCGTCAGGATCCGGTTTTTCACCACCGGATAGATCGGAATGCCGGCGTAGCGGGCATAGTGCACGACGTGATCGAGCTTGAAGCGGCTGCCTTGATCGACGCCGTCGGTCAGCACCACCAGGGCCCGGCGTCCCGGTCTCTTCTGCAGCTCGAAGAGCATCTCGATGACGCTGTCGTAGAGATGGGTTCGCCCGATCGGCTGGATGCGGTCGACCGCCGCCGCGGCCGACTCGAAGTCGCTGGTGAACCCGGTCAACCAGAACGTCCGCTGATGAAACCCGACGACGGCGATGCGGTCCTGCGGGCGGAGGAGCTGCTGGGCGAACTGCTTCGCCGCCGCCTTCACCACCGGCAACTCCTCGAGCATGCTCTCCGAGTAGTCGATGAGAAGGATGACGGTCAGCGGCTGATCGGATGCGGGGACCAGCGCCTCGATCCGCCGCGGCCTGCCGCTGTCGGTCAGCGTCAGGTCGGCCGCGCTCAGCGCCGGGGGGCCCGCCGCGACCGAGAGTGGGATCTGCTGCAAGGTCACGTCGATGCGATCGCGGACCTGGTCCCCGAAGAACACCACGTCGTTGGCTTCGCTGCCGTCGACCGCCCGTGCCACCACGCGCGCATAGACGCTCCGGGGAACCGCCGCGGAGTCGAGCTCCAGCCGGTACGGCGGAGCGGAGGCGGAACCGACCTTCTGCTCGCCCAGAAAGAAATCGACCTCCGCAACGCCCACATCGCCCGGCGCGATGACACTGGCGCTCAACACCACGAGACCCGACTCCGGAAGGTCGGCTGGTGCCTGAAGCCGCACCCGGAAGGGCGGCCGCGGGTCGTTGACGACCATCTCATCCTCCCCGGCGATGTTCCCGGCATCGTCGTAGCCGACGGCCCGCATCCGCAGCCGGCGAATGAACTGCCCGACATTCACCTGGACGGTGATGCGATCGCCGGCCGCCTCGCTGAACTTGACGCCGTTGATGAAGAGCGCCAGGCGCTCCACCGGCGGCCCGGCCTCGATCGGCACGTAGAGAATCCCGTCGACGAGGCCGGAAGGCTTGTCGGTGATGCGGACGGTCTGCGCGGCCGCGGCCGTCGCCACCAGAAGGAGCAGAGGGATGAGAGACGAGGGACGAGGGATGAACCGGATCACGGTTGACGGTAACGAGCTCGCTTCACGGATTCATCCTTCCCTTTCCCCTTCGCCTTCAGTTGCTTCATCGTGCAGCTCCGCGGGTCCTTGTCCGGACGCCAGCGCAGAAATTTCGAGCCGTGGCGGAACCGGCCCTGCGAGAAGTAGTCGTACTCGACTTCGCAGACCAGCTCGGGGCGGACCGGCCGGTCATTCCGGGCCGTCCCGATCGAAGACGCTGAAGAGATCGAACCGCTTTTTCCCGAGCACCGGCTTCCAGAGGTCGCCGCGCTCCGCCACACGCTCGCGGATGTTGTCGATGCGAAAGTCCTCGATGCGGACGCCTTTCTCGATCTCCTCCCAGGTGACCGGCGCCGAGACCGACGCGATGGGGGTCGGGCGTACCGAGTAGATCGAGGCCAGGGTGCGCCCCCAGGCGTTCTGGTTGTAGTCGACCAGGACCCGTCCGTGCGGCCGCTTCACCTTGCGGTACTCCGCGGTGATGAGATGGGGATGACGGCCCTGCAGCTCGACGGCGATGGCCTTGGCGAATGTCCAGACCTCCTTCTGCAACGGCCCGCGAACGATCGGAACGTAGACATGGATGCCCTTCGACCCGGTGGTCTTCGCGTAGGTGGGGATGTTCAGCGTCTCGAGGATGTCGCGCACGCGGAGAGCGGCCTGGCGCACTTTCGGGAAGCCGGCCCCGGGCCCGGGATCGAGATCGAAGTGCAGGAAATCGGGGCGGTCGGTGTCATCGCATCGCGCGTACCAGGGGTTCAGGTCGATGCAGCCGAGGTTGATGAGCCAGAGGAGGGAAGGAAGGTCCTGCACGATGGGGAAGTTGACGAGCCCGGCGTCGTGGGGGATCTCGCAGATCTCGATCCACTCCGGGCGGGGGGAGGGAGCGCGCTTCATGTAGAAGAACTCCCCCTCCGCGCCGTTCGGGTAGCGCTTCATGACCATGGCCCGGCCGGCCAGATGCGGGAGCAGCCAGGGCGCGACGTCGGCGTAGTACTGGAGCAGGTCGCGCTTGGTCAGCTTCAGCTTCTTCCAGAAGGGCTTCTTCAGGTTCGTCAGCCGGACCTGGCGCTGCCCGAACCGGAGGATGACTTCTTCGGGCCCATCGGGGATGAGGAGACGTTTCGCGCCCATTCGCGTGCGAGCTCCACGGGATCATTGCTCAACTTGTGCCGCGGCGAGCTCAGCGACGCGTATTCGAGCTCGCGGTTCGAGCGCACGGCGCGCAGCAGGAGTCCGCCGCGGCTCATGTCGCCCAGACCGGCGAAGATCGCCGGGAATCGAAGCCGCTCTCCGAAGATCGGCAGCAGGACATCGACGTACTTTCCGGTCGCCACGCTGCCCAGCAGGACGACCTCGGCCTCCGCGCGGAGGCTCCCGGCGAGCGCCACGGCGTCGCGAATCAGCGGCTCGACGTAGCTCCGCTTCGTCACATCGACCGGGATCCGCCGCATCACCTTCATCCGATCCTCGGTGATCGGCCAGCCGGGCGGAACGAGGCCGAACCCGGGAGCGATGACATGGACATCGGTGCTCTCCGCGAAGTGGAGGGCGTAGGCGATCTTTCCCCGGAAGTAGAGAGCGCTCATGAAGGCGAAGGCGGCCGCGATCGGCACGCCCTCCGGCGAGCGGTAGAGCCGCGCCGCCTCGAACCGCGCCCGCGGCGAGGTGAGCTGCCTGGCCCGGACACCGGTCAGGCTGGCCGGCGACAGCAGGAAAATCTTTCTGACGGGCATTTGCCCGCATCTCAACGCAGACGGCTCAGCGTCTCTTTCAAGAGCTTCGAGCCTTTTTCCTGCTCTTCTTCCTTCGAGCTGCGCATCAGCTCGTCGGCGCGGCGCAAATCGCCGAGAAGAGTCAGCATCGGCAGGGTCTCCCCGCCGCCGGGGTAGAGCGACGCCTCCGCGGCCGCAACCTCGGCATCAACGGTGGCCGCGTCGGGCGACTGCCGGATGCGCTGGAGCATCTGGACTGTCGAGTAGGTGGGGTTCGCCGGGTCGTCCTCCGCGACGGCCTGGCGCAGGTGGATCTCCACGAGTGCCTGCTTCATATGCCTCTGCGAGGTGGCCGAGTCGAGGGTGGCCCGGGCGTGCTCGGCGATCCCGCCGAGATCGATCGTCCGCGACGTGCCGGGATTCATCCACTGGTTGATGGCCTCGCGCCTGGTGGCCGGGCGGCCGTCGATCTCGTACGTCACCTCGGCCGTTCCGACCCACACCGCGTGGTTGTTGTGAAAGAGAGAACGCTTCCGCGGAACGACCACGCTCGCCGCGTAGACGTGGCCGCCGGCCGCCTCGACGCGGTCGCGGTCGTCCCCACCCTGCACGGCGAGCACGCTGTGCTCCTTCTTCACGAACGGCCCGTCGCCCGGAGGCCGCACCCAGCGGATCCAGCGGTGACCACCTTCGCGCAGCGGCTCGCGCAACTCGTCGATCCGCCGGTCCGCGAAGCGCTGCACGTCAGACGAGCTGGTGTAGCTCCTGGCCATCATCGACCGCACCTGGTAGAGGCTCCCGAGCTGCGTGAGCTTCGCCGTACATTCCTCGTCGAAGGAGTGGGCGGGGATCGCGAGAGGAAGGATGAGCAGGAGGACCGGAAGAGCTCGTTCCATGGCGGAATTCTACGCCGCCTGGCGCGCTCAGGACGAGACCGGCTGCGACCTGAATGCTTTCCGAAGGAACTGACCGGTCACGCTCGCCGGGTTCCCGGCGATCTCTTCCGGCGTTCCAACGCCGATGACGTAGCCTCCCTCGTCTCCCCCTTCCGGGCCGAGATCGATCACGTGGTCGGCGGTCTTGATGACGTCGAGGTTGTGCTCGATGACTACCACCGTGTTCCCGCGGCCGACCAGGCCGTGCATCAGGTGGAGCAGCTTCGCCACGTCGTCGAAATGGAGGCCGGTAGTCGGCTCGTCGAGGATGTAGAGGGTCTTGCCGGTGGCGCGTTTGGCCAGCTCGCGCGACAGCTTGACGCGCTGAGCCTCGCCGCCGGAGAGAGTGGTCGAGGACTGCCCGAGCTTGATGTAGCCGAGGCCGACCTCGTCCAGCGTGCGGAGGATGTTGGCGATCTTCGGGATGTTGCGGAAGATCTCCAGCCCCTGCTCGACGGTCATGTCGAGGATATCGGCGATCGACGCGCCCTTGTACGTCACCTGCAGCGTCTCGCGGTTGTACCGCCGGCCGCCGCAGACGTCGCACTTCACGTAGATGTCGGGCATGAAATGCATCTCGATCTTGATCTGCCCGTCGCCCTTGCAAGCCTCGCAACGGCCTCCCTTGACATTGAACGAGAAGCGCCCCGGCCCGTAGCCGCGCATGCGCGCCTCCGGCGTCTGGGCCATGAGGTTGCGGACCTCGGTGAAGAGCTGGGTGTAGGTGGCCGGGTTCGAGCGCGGCGTGCGGCCGATCGGCGACTGATCGATGTCGATGACCTTGTCGATCAGATCGAGCCCCTCGATCCGTTTGTGCTCGCCCGGCGTGTCGGGGGAGTCGTAGAAATGCCGCGAGAGCGCCTTGTAGAGGATGTCGTTCACCAGCGTCGACTTGCCGGAGCCGGAGACGCCGGTCACGGTCACGAACAGGCCGAGGGGGATGGAGACGTCGATGTTCTTGAGGTTGTTCTGGCGGGCGCCGCGGATCACCACGGCGGCCTGGGCGGGCTCGCGCCGCCTGGCCGGGATCTCGATGCTGGCCTCCCCTCGCAGATACCTGGCCGTCAGCGAGCTGGGGAAGGTCTTCACCTGGTCGAGCGGCCCCTCGGCGACGACCTCGCCGCCGTGGACGCCTGCCCGCGGACCGAGGTCGATGACGTGGTCGGCCGACTCGATGGTCTCCTCGTCGTGCTCGACCACGATCACCGTATTGCCGAGGTCGCGCAGCTCGAGCAGCGAGTCGATGAGCTTGCGATTGTCGCGCTGATGCAGGCCGATCGACGGCTCGTCGAGGACGTAGAGCACTCCCATCAGCTTCGACCCGATCTGCGTTGCCAGCCGGATCCGCTGCGCCTCCCCGCCCGAGAGCGTGGCGGCGCTGCGGTCGAGGGCGAGGTACCCGACGCCGACGGCGTTCAGGAAGCCGAGCCGGTCCCGCACCTCCTTCAGGATCTTCCCGGCGATGGCCTCTTCACGATCGGTCAGCTCGATGGTCTCGAAGAACTGCTCGGCCTGCCGGAGCTGCTGCGACACGACACGATCGACCGTCCGCCCCGCGACCGTCACGCTCAGCGCTTCCGGCCTGAGCCGGCGCCCCTGGCACCCGGGGCATTTCCTGGCCGTCATGAAGCGCTCCAGCTCCTCCCGCATGTCGTCGGAGTCGGACTCCTTGTAGCGCCGCTGCAGCATGGGGACGATCCCCTCGTACGTGCCGCTGTAGGAGTAGGCGCTCTCCGATCCCTGGAACTCGAAGCGGATCTTCTCCTCCGAGCCGTAGAGGATGCAGTTCCGCGCCTTCTCCGGCAGCTTCCGCCACGGCGCGTCGAGCGAGAAGCGGTAGTGCCGGGCCAGAGTGTGCACCTGCTTGAAGCGCCAGTTCTCGGCGCCCTCCTTCCAGAGGGCGATGGCTCCCTCGGCGATCGATTTTTCGGGGTCGGGGATGATCTTCTCCTCGTCCATCTCCAGCAGCACGCCGAGGCCGGAGCAGCGCGGGCAGGCGCCGTACGGCGAGTTGAAGGAGAAGAGGCGCGGCGTGATCTCGCCGATCGAGACCCCGCAGTCGGGGCAGGCGTAGTTCTGGGAGAGGAGCTCCTCCCGTTTCCCTTCCGCGTACAGGATCTTCACCAGCCCCTTGGCCACGCGCGTGGCCGTTTCCAGCGAGTCGGCCAGGCGCTGGGCCATCCCTTCCTTGACCACCAGCCGGTCGATGACCACGTCGATGGTGTGCTTCTTCTGCTTGTCGAGCACCGGCGGCTCGGCGAGCTCCACCATCTCGCCGTTGACGATGGCGCGGGTGAAGCCTTCTTTCACCATCTGGAGCATCTGCTTCCGGTACTCCCCTTTTTTGCCGCGGACGTACGGCGCCAGGACGGTGAACTTCGTCCCGGCGGGGAGCTTCAGGAGGCGGTCGACCATCTGCTGGATGGTCTGCGGGCGGATCTCCTTGCCGCAGCTCGTGCAGTGCGGAACGCCGACCGAGGCGTAGAGCAGGCGGAGGTAGTCGTAGATCTCGGTGACCGTACCGACCGTCGAGCGCGGGTTGCGCGAGGTCGACCGCTGCTCGATCGAGATGGCGGGGGAGAGGCCCTCGATGGAGTCGACGTCGGGCTTCTCCATCTGCTCGAGGAACTGCCGGGCGTACGCCGACAGCGACTCCACGTAGCGCCGCTGCCCCTCGGCGAAGATCGTGTCGAAGGCCAGCGACGACTTCCCCGAGCCGGAGACGCCGGTGATGACCACGAATTTGTTGCGGGGAATGACGACGTCGATGTTCTTGAGATTGTGCTCGCGCGCGCCGCGAATGACGATCGACTCCATGGTGGCGAATGGTAAC
>DATLEX010000005.1:0-5263 GCA_035525045.1 Thermoanaerobaculia bacterium
CGGCAGCAGTTCCTGGCCCCGGCCGACGAACAGCAGACCCTGACCCTGGACATGGTGAAGGAACAGTTTTTCCGCTCGCATGTCCCATATGGATCAATCATTTACCGCGAGGCACGCCGGAACAACCTCCCTCCCGAGCTCGTGGCGGCGGTGGTCCAATCGGAGTCGGACTTCCGGCCGCGCCTGATCTCGCACAAGAATGCCCGGGGGCTGATGCAGATCATCCCCAGCACGGGCCGTTTCATGGGTGCGCGCGATCTGTTCAACCCGGCCGAGAACATCGCCGCCGGGACCAAGTATCTCCGCTACCTGTTCAACCGGTTCGGCGACCAGCGGATGGTCCTCGCCGCGTACAACGCCGGCGAAGGCAACGTCGAGAAGTTCGGCGGGATCCCGCCCTTCCCCGAGACGATCGATTACCTCCGCAAAGTGAACTCACGCACTCACCAGTACCGTCAACGCGTCCGCTCGACCTACATCGCCTCGATGAAGATGCACAACTCGCTGCGGCTGGAGTAGGGCCCGCGCCGCTCATCGCAACGTCGCTGCAGAGGCCCAGCCAGGTCCAAGGCCTTACAATTGCCGCATGCGTCTGGTCGGGGAAGAACGGCGCGAGTTCCAGCGCCTTCGGATCGACCCACCCATTCCGGCGACATTCGGCAAGCGCGCCGTCTCGGTCGTGGAGGTGGGGATCCTCGGAGCACGGGTACGCCACGCCGATGCCATCCCTGAGGAGTACGGCGAGCTTCGGTTCACCAGCGGCGGGAACGAGGTCGTCCTGCGGTGCGAGGTGGTGCGGCGTACGGGCGAGGCCCCGTCACTGGAGTCGGGGATTCGCTTCCTGGCCGCCGTCGGCGAGTCGGGCGACCGGCTTCGCGAGCTCCTGGCGCGGCTGGTCGCGCACGAGTTCGAGGTCCGCCGGAACCTGCCAAAGCACAGCATCCCCGTCGAGGCGACCGTCGACGGCGACAAGACCGTCCGGGGCCGGGACGCCGGCTTTCTCTGCTACCGGCTCGAGAAGAACGGACACTGGGAGCGGCATCGGGCGTTCCTTCCGGAGCAGCCGGCCACCGGCTTCACCGTGGCACGGTGGGTGGAGCCGGCGGAGATCAAGCGCCTCTGTCAGGTCTATGAGGCCGCGGACAAGGAGGGTCGCCGGCTGATTCAGCTCTTTGCGGAGTTGAGCGTCAGCGACGAGCTGGAGATTCCCCCCTCCGCCGACATCTCCTGATCTCGATCCGCCCGCTCCGCGGCGACCGGCAGCGTGAAGTGGAACCTCGTCCCGCTCCCTTCCTCGCTCTCGACCCAGATCGTCCCGCCATGGGCCTCGATGATGCCCTTGGCGATGGGGAGACCCAGACCGGCACCCATCCGCTCGGTGCGCTTCGCCTGCCAGTAGGGACTGAAGATGTCGCCGAGGTGTTCCTTCGGGATGCCGGGCCCGCTGTCGGCGACCGTGAAGAGCACTTGGCCTGCTTCGCCACCCTCGGCTCGGCATGAAATCAGCCCCCCCGCGGGAGTGAACTTCAGGGAGTTGCCGATCAGGGAGAAAACCTGCATCACGCGATGCCTGTCGGCCTGGACGGGCGGCAGCGCCGGCGGGGCGTGAATCTGCAGCGTGACCGAGGAGGCGGCCGCCTGGGCCTTGAAGAGCTCGTGGGCTTCCGACAAAGCGAGGACACCGCGGCGGGAGCCGGCTCGATCGGCAGCCTCTTGCCTCCCTCCAGCCGGGTGACGTCGAGCAGGTCGGCGATGAGACGGCTCATCCGCTTCGCCGAGAGGTCGATGGTCTCCACCTGCTCGCGCTCCTCGGCAGAAAGCGTCTCCGACGTCTCCAGAAGCGATGCGCCGAGCGTGACGGCGTTGAGCGGATTGCGCAGATCGTGGGAGACGATGGCCAGGACTTCCTCCCGCGCTCGAACGGCCTGCTGCGACTCGAGATAGAGCCGGGCGTTATCGACGGCCAGCGACGCGTGCCGCGCCAGCTCGGCGAACAAGGCCACGTCGTCATCCTGGAAGGGCCGCGTCTCCGCCGCCACGGCCACGATCACGCCGAACGCCTGCCCCCGCGTGACCAGCGGCGCCACGATCAGCGTTCGGTTTCCCGCCTGACCGGCGCCGATGATGGACTCGATGAGCCCCGATGACGGGCCTGCCAGTCGCGGCTCCCGTTCCTGCATGATCCGTACGAGCGCTTCCGGAAGCTCCGCCCGCACCTGGCCATCGAGCCGGGCGAGCGACACCTCGATCTCCGGATCGCGGTGTGCACAGGCGGCCCGGCGCAGTCTCCCCTCCGGCTCCACGATGTCCACCACGGCCATCTCCGCGAGGTTGGCAACGATCAGGCGCGCCAGCGTGGAGATGGTGTGCTCGTAGTCGAGCGACCCGGCCAGTTCCTGGCCGGCGGCGGCGATGAAGGCCGCCCGCCGCTCCTCCCGCTCGGCCGCCGCGCGGGCGTTGCGGGCGTCGATGGCCTCCCGCTCGGCATCCTGGCGGCGGCGCATCGCCTCGCGGGCCAAAAGGCGCATCTGCCGCCCCAGGCCCGCCACCAGCAGCGCCGAAGTGAGCGCCAGCAGCGTCAGGATGATGGTGAGCCAGCGACTCCAGAGATCGGCTTCCCGCATCCGCTGGAGGCGCTGCTCGATCCCCCCCTGCAGGGCCAGCTCGAGGTTGGCCGCCGAAGCCAGCGCTTTCTCGTACGGCGGATGGAGCTCGAACAGCCGCGTGTTGAACACCTCCGAGGGAAGCTGCCGCGCGACCAGCTCCCCCTGCCGGACCCCCTCGTGCCACCGCCCGGCGTAGACCATGGCCGTGTTCAGCTCACTCTCCAGACCGCCGCCGAGCCGCGGCGCGAGCTGCGCCAGCGCGTCGCGGTTCCGTTCCTGCCGCCCCAGCAGTGCCAGGTAGGCCTCGCGATACTGCTCCTGGCCGGTGACCTGGAAGGCCATGATCTGGGCCAGCTCGCTCGACAGGTCCATCTGAATCTGGTTCGCCGCCCGGCGGCCCGGCTCGGCCAGGTTGCTGATCTCCCGCCGCATCTGGTTCGTGTGTCGCGCCACGACCATCGGAAGGAGGACCAGCGATACCAGCGACACGATGATGAACGTGACCGGCAGAATGGTCGTCCAGGTGCTCTCCGGACCAACGCGCCAGATGCTCCGTTCTGAGGAGTGATGCCGCTCAACGATGCCTCTTCGAATTTCTCGAGCAAAGCGCTTACCATACGGCGCGCGATGGCAGTCGACGACCGGAGATCGTTCCAACGGCTGAAGCTGGCAAAACCCATTCTGGCGGCGATGGATGGCCGCAGCGCACTCATCCTGGACATCGGAATCAGCGGGGCCTTCATCGAGCACGGCGGGCGGGCCATGCCGGGGCTCCGCACCCGCCTCTCCTTCCGGTGGCAGGGGGCGGAGGTCGCCTTCGACAGCGAAGTGACGCGCTCGGCGGTCGTCCGCGAGGGAGGGGAGGAGGGCATCGTCTCGCAGTCGGGCGTGACCTTCCTCGGAGGTCACGGCGACGCGGAGGAACGCCTGCAGCAGATGATGGGCACCTTCGTCGGCCACGTGCTCGCGGCGCAGCGCGCGAACGCCTCGGCGGAGTCGCTGGAGCGGGGCGCGATCCTCGGACAGATCGGCCAGGCTCGCCGCGGCCGCGCCAGCGGCCTGGTGAGGTACCGCTGGAATGGGAAGGCGTGGAGCCACGCTCCCACGCAGTCGCGACAACAGCCGTCCGACGGCTTCACCGTCGCCGCCTACGAGGATGAGGACGAGCTGGCCGTCCTCTGCGAGACGTACCAGGCCGCGGATGAGGAGGGGCGGAGGCTGATCCGGCTCGTCGCCGAGCTGAGCGTCCGCTCGGCCAGGTGAGGCGGGAAGCAGGAAGCCGCGCGCGCGGTCACAGCTTCCGGCTTCCCGCTTCCGGCTTCCCGCCTCCGGCCTCCCGCTCCAGCAGCTCCTCGAACGATGCGATCACCCCATCGGCCGCGCTGAGATCCTGAACCGAGAGGGCCCGCGGATTGCGGACGGCGACGACGAAGATGCCGGCGGCCTTCGCCGCGGCGACGCCGACCGACGAGTCTTCGAAGACGATGCACTCTTCTTTCGCAACGCCGAGCCTTCGCGCCGTCAGCTCGTAGGCCTCCGGGTCGGGCTTCCCGCGCCGGACCTCGCTTCCGTCGACGATGACCTCGAACAGATCGGCGAGAGCGAAGCGCCGGAGGATGGCCACGATGGCGCTCCGGACGGAGGAGGAGGTGATGGCCAGGTGGATCCCCGCCTCGTGCAGCCGGCGCACGGTCCGCTCCACGCCGGGCATGAGGGTCAGCTCGCCCGAGGCGCATGCCTCGTCGAAGAACCGCTGCCGGATGGCGAAGAGCTCCTCCTCACCGGCGGTCCAGCCGAAGAACGAACGGAGATCGCGGACGTCGTCGAGGACCCGGCGCCCCGAGCCGTGACGCCATTCCTCCGGGAGCGCCGCGTAGTCGCTCCCCATCCGGCGGCAGAGCGCCTCGCTGGCGAACGTGTGCTGCGCCTCCAGATCGATCATCGTCTCGTCGAAATCGAAGATCGCCGCGGAGACCACCGCCGGGAAGTTGCGCGGGAGCTTGCCGATCGGTAGTGTCACGGGGTGGAACACGACTTCCTGCGGGCGGTCATCGTGACGGTCGTCGCCGGCACGCTGATCGTCGGCGCCGGTGCGACGCTCCTCTTCTTCGTCTTTCGGGCCATCGCCGAGGATCGAAAGGGGGAGCGGAAGTACGCCGGCCTCTCCCTCGCGCTCTTCGCATTCATTTTCATCTGCTGTGCCGTCTTCTTCAGCCTCTCCCTCAGATGACGCCGTCGCGGCGCAGCGCCGCGAGGGCCGCTCGGCCCAGGCCCAGCTCCCCCAGCACCCCCGCGGTGTGCTGCCCCAGCGCCGGCGGCGCCAACCGCACTGGCAGCCGCCCCCCCGAGATCAGCAGCGGGCTGCCCACCGCGGCGTAGCCTCCGATCTCCGGATGATCGACTTCCGTGACCAGCAGCCGCCCCGCCGGTGAGCGCAGCGCCTCCCGCACGCCCTGCACCAGGGCGGACGGGACGCCGGCGCGCCGGCATCGCGTCACCCAGTGCGCGGCGCGGCGCGTCCGGAACTTCGATTCGAGGAGCGGGATCAGCCTGGCCCGGTTCTTCACCCGCGCGGCGTTGGTGGCGAAACGGACCTCGCGCGCGAGCTCGCCGAGCCCCAGCACCTCGTCGCAGAGGAGCTGGAAATGGCGATCCGT
>DATLEX010000175.1:0-63004 GCA_035525045.1 Thermoanaerobaculia bacterium
GGCGCGATGAGCCCCAGATTGTTGTCTCTGCGCTTGTAGATCACCGAGACCTTGTCGGTGTCGACGTCGCGGAAGACGATGAACTCGTTCTTCGAGTCGTCGAGCATCAGGGCGGCGTGCTCGACCGACATCGGCCGGATGGCGAGGTTGCTGGTCTTGATGATCCGCCGGCCGGCGGGGTCGCCGTTGTCGCGAAGCAGGCTCGGCTCGATGACCTGCACGGCCCATTCGGTGACGGTCGTGGAGGTCTTTCTGGCGCGGCCGTTCTGCCGGTGGTCGCGGATCTTCTTGCGGTTCTTCTGAGCCTGGCGCTTGACGTGGTCGATGGCGGCGTTGACGGCGTCTTCCATCGAGGTATCGGCCTCCTGAATCGCCTTCACGTCGTGCTCTTTTCCGACGATGAGGATCTCGCAGATATTCCGGTATTTCTGGACGTCGAGCACGACCCGGACGTCGATGACGTCATCGAAGAGCCGCTCCTCGACGCGGGAGAGCTTCCTGGTGATGAGATCGCGGATTTTCGGGCTGACGTTGTAATTCCGGCCGGAGATCTCGGTAGGCATGCAAGGCACCTCTTTTCAAGGAACGTTCTACGCCCTGTAATCGTAATGCCACAAAGGGGAAGCGGCCAGTGCCGGGCGTCACGTGAGAGGAAGCGAGTCCCGGGCCAGATCAGAAGATCTGTTTCCGGTCGGTGGAGCTGGGTATGTTCAGCTCGTCGCGGTACTTGGCCACGGTCCGGCGGGCGATATTGATCCCTTCGTCGTTCAGGATCTTCATGATCTTCGAGTCGGAGAGCGGCTTGCGGGGGTCCTCCCCCTCGATGAAGCCCTGGATCTTCTTCTTCACGGTAAGGCTGGAGATGTCCTCGCCGGTGTCGGAGTCGATCCCGCTGTGGAAGAAATACTTCATCAGGAAGAGGCCGCGGGGGGTGTGCATGTACTTGTTGGAGACGACGCGGGAGACCGTAGACTCGTGCATCTGGATGTCGTCGGCCACGTCGCGCAGCACGAGGGGACGGAGATAGTCGATGCCCTTTTCGAGGAATTCCCGCTGGTGCTTGACGATCGACTCGGCCACCTTGTAGATGGTGCGCTGGCGCTGATCGAGTGACTTGATCAGCCAGACCGCCGAACGGATTTTGTCCTTGATGTAGTTGACGGTCTCCCCGTCCTGCTTCGAGTCCATGGAGTTGAGCATGGCCCGGTAGCTGCCGTTGATGCGCAGCTTGGGCATGCCGTCCTCGTTGAGGACGATCACGTACTCGTCGCCGACCTTCTGCACGTACACGTCGGGCTCGACGTAGATGGCGCGCTCGTTCGAATACTTCCGCCCCGGCTTCGGATCGAGGTGCTTGATGACCTCGACGATGCCTTCCAGGGCCTTCATGTCGATGCCGAGGGTCTTGGCCAACTGCACGAAGTGCCGCTGCATGAACATGTCCCAGTGGTCGCGGATGATCTCCTCGACCAGCGGTTCCTCGATCTCCAGGAACTGGAGCTGGAGCAGAAGGCACTCGCGCAGGTCGCGCGCGCCGACCCCGATCGGATCGAGGCCCTGGATGGCGGCCAGCGCCTTCTCCACGTCCGCCGGGTCGTAAGGCCCGGACGCGGCGACCTCCTCGCTGGTGGCGCGCAGGTAGCCGTCCTCGTCGATGTTTCCGATGATGAAGGCGCCGATCTCCTTCGTCTTCGGCGAGACGTCGCTCATGTTGAGCTGCCAGGTCAGATGATCGGTGAGGTTGGGGGGCCGGGTGAGCGTGTTCTCGATCGGGAATTCCTCGTGCTCCTCCCCCATCCCCCGCGGGTTGTACCCGTACTCGATATAGTCCTGGAAGTAGGCGTCGTAGTCGATCTCGTCGAAGGAGTCCTTCTCCTTCTCCTCCTCCTTCGCTTCCTCCTTCGCCTCGGTCTTCTTCGCCTCCTCCTCGCTCTCGTTCTTGTTCTCCGGCGCCTCCGCTTCGGGCTCCTCGGTCTTGGTCTCCTCGGCGGTCTCCTCGAGCAGGGGGTTCTCCAGCAGCTCCTGGTTGAGGACTTCCTGGAGCTCGAGCTTGGAGAGCTGCAGCAGCTTGATCGCCTGCTGCAGCGAAGGCGTCATGATCAGCTTCTGCGAAAGCCTGAGGTGGAGTTTCTGTTCTAGTGCCATGCGAAAGTCGAGGGGGAGGCCATGGATGGTCAGCTCAGGTTGAAGCTCTCGCCGAGATAGATCCGCCGGACTTCGGCGTCCGCCGAGAGCTCCTCCGGCACTCCCTGCCGAAAGATCTCGCCTTCTTTGATGATATAGGCGCGATCGGTGATCTTCAATGTTTCCCGCACGTTATGGTCGGTGATGAGAATTCCGATCCCGCGGGCGCGCAGCTGAGAGACGATGCGTTGAATCTCGAACACGGCGATTGGATCGATTCCTGCAAAGGGCTCATCCAGCAAGATGAATGCCGGGTTGATGGCCAGGCTCCTGGCAATCTCCACCCGCCGCCTCTCCCCTCCCGACAGCGAGTAGGCGCGGTTCCGCGCGATGTGCGCAATCCCGAACTCCTCGAGCAGCGTCCGCGTCCGCCGCTCCCGCTCCGCCAGCGGCAGGTTCATCGTCTCGAACACCGACAGCAGGTTCTCCTCCACCGTCAGCTTCCGGAACACCGACGGCTCCTGCGGCAGGTAGCTGATCCCGCGCTGCGCGCGGAGGTACATCGGCAACTGCGTGATGTCGCGCTCGCCGAGCGCCACCCGCCCGCCGTCCGGCCGCACCAGCCCGACGATCATGTAGAAGGTCGTCGTCTTCCCCGCGCCGTTCGGCCCCAGCAGCCCCACGATCTCTCCCTGGCTGATCTCCACCGAGACGTCCCGCACCACCTTCCGCCCCCGATAGACCTTCTCCAGGTTCGACGCCGCCAGGCGCAGCGGTGCAGCGGGCGGCTTGTCGCGCTCGGTCGTAAACGGAAGCACGGTGCGGGTGTCGCTCATCGGCTCCGGCAAGTATATGGGGGACTGGGACCCCCCATTACTGCTGTTTGAAGGTCCCCTCGGTCTGCCCGGTGGGTGAGAGGACCTGGACGCGGTTGCTGTTCATGTCGAAGACGATCTGCTGGCCGCTGAGCGATCCCTGTGGCTCGGTGGCCGTGGCCGGTGAGCCGTGCAGATAGGCCATCCTCTCCTTGACCAGGTAGACGGCCTTGTCTGCCGTCCCCCTGCGGTCGCTGGCCTTCTCCAGGAGGACCACCTTCTCCTCCGCCTCGATGCGCTCGATCTTCCGGCCGGCGTCGAAGTGGAGAGCCGCCTTCTGCGCGGTGATGGTGCGGCTCTCGTCCTCGATGGTGACATCGCCGAGGAGGTCGATCCGCCGCTCGTCGCGCCGCACCACGAGCTGCTCGCTGATCGATCGCAGCGGCACTCTCCTGGTCTCGTTTCCGGTGTTGTAGAGGACCGTCCGCACGTTCCCGCGCGCGGTGATGCCCGCACCGCTCCCCTGAACGAGCAGCTCGGCCGCGAACAGCGTGTTCGTCTCCTGCCAGGCGCGCACGTTCCCGCTGAAGGCGGCAGTGTTCGCGTCCTGGCGCAGCACGACCGTGTCGGAGTTGACGTATACCGGTTTCCCGGCCGGAAAGAGGTTCGATCCGTCCGCCGACGGCCCGCTCTCCCTCGAAACCAGCTCGGCGATGACCTCGCCGGTGGCCTTCGCCGTGCCGGCCTTCGGCGAGAACTCGATCTGCTTCGCCTTCAGCGTCTGCCCGTCCGAGACCACCGTCGGGTCGAAGCCGGGCTCGCCCGTGAGCACGATGTGATCGCCGGCGATGTCGTAGTGGCCGCGGATCGACGAGGCCTGCGTCTTCGGATCACGGTAGTTGAAATTCCCCTCGAAGTAGGCGCTCGTGGCGCGGTTCCGGACCGGATCGAACGACACCGTGGCCCGGTCCACGCGCACCTCCCGCCGCATCTCCCCCAGCTCCACCATGAGCACCTGCCCCTCGGCTTTCAGCTCCCGCACGGCGCGATCCGCCAGCACCACGCGAAACGCTCTCGCCGTGATGTCCCGCTCGGGTGGACCGTCGAGAATGGCCCGCGCCGGCCGCTCGTCCCCCACCGCGTTGATGGCGTTAATCTCGCCTTCCGGTGAAACCTCGCTGAAAAAGCGATCACAGGTGATGTGCTTTCGCCCGCCGAGGTCTTCGCCGGACAGAGGGTTGGCGGCCATGTGGATGTTGATGGCCCCGGCCCCATCGAGCCCCATGAGCGTCTTCCGGTCGCGGGTGAACCGGCCCGTGACGCGATCGCCCGTGAGCCGGTCCGCGGCGCGGTTCATCACCACCTCAATGGAGAACGTGACGTCGTTCTCTCTCCGCCGGAAGAAGGCGTCGGCGCTGTCGATTGCCAGAGGCGGCTCGCCCGGCCGGGCCGGCTCCATGGTGGCCGAGACCTTCTGGAAGAGCCGGAGCGTCTCGCCCTCCACGTCGAGGTCGAGCGCCCCCCCCTTTCCGCGCCAGCGGTCGACGCGGAACTCGACCGGGATCCGGTTCGTCAGGCGGCTGCCGTCGAAGTGCATCTCCGCGGTGGAGATCTCCACGCCGTCGCTGGAGGTCAGCCTCACCCCTCCCTTCGCCTCCGCCTCCTTCGTCTCGTTGTTGTACTGCGCCTGCGGACAGACCAGCTCGTAGGTCAGACCGTTGGATCGGTAAATCGTGATCTGGACCCCTTCGAGCGTGCTCCAGCCGGAGGCGAAGCCGACCACCCGCGAGGCGCGGATCCGCGACACCATCCGCCCGCCGATGGTCTGCACGTCCTCGAAGGCGATCGCCTCCGCCTGGGCCTTGTCCTGTGGGCGCTGCGTGGAGGTCACCGGGGCGGCGGCGCCCTCGGCCCGGCTGCGCGCGGAGCGGTCCCAGCTCACGATGAGTAAGACCACGAAGGCGACGAACGCGATCGGCAGGGCGACGCGGAGGATGCGGACAGTCGATGTCATTCCGGCCCCTCGGGATGACATTGAGATGATTGAGGTTATTCCGCGGCGCGCAGGTCGGCTAGGACCAGGCGGCCACCCGCCGGCGACCAGCCGTCCGGCTCGATGCGCACCAGCAGGTCGAGCGGCGCGCCGTCCGCCGCCGCGACGAGCTGCTTGACCTGTGGCCAGACCACCGCGGCGCCGCGTCCCGTCGCGTCTTCGATGCCCAGCTCGCAGCACTCCTCGGCGAAGTGCCGCTTCGAGGTCACGCGGGCGGCGCGGATCCCGAACAACGGCTGATCGTTCGCCGCGCCGAATGGCTGCAGCAGCTCGTGCGCCGCGACGAACTCGCGGTCGATCTCCGCGAGCGTCACCCAGCCGTCCATGGTCGCGGAGCGGTCGAACAGCTCGGGCGGCAGTTCATCGAATCGCGCGCGGAGCCGCTCGCGCAGCATCGGCAGCCGGTCCGCGGGGAGCGAGAAGCCGCAGGCGAACTCGTGCCCGCCGAAATGGGTGAAGAGGTCCGCGACGCTATCGAGCTGCTGGTGAAGATTCACCGTGCGGATGCTTCGGCCGGAGCCGACGCAGCGCTCGCCGTCGATGGCCATGACCAGCGTTGGACGATGCCACTGCTGGGCGATGCGCCCGGCGGCGAGGCCGAGGACTCCGCGATGCCACCCCTCGCCCGCCAGGAGCAGGACGCGCTCGTCGCCGGCGATCTGGCGCGTGGCGGCATCGCGCACGCCCGCCTCGATCTCCTGGCGCTGCGCGTTCAGGCGGTCGAGCTCCGCGCAGATCGTCCAGGCCGCCTCCTCGCTCGCTGCGGCGAAGAGCTCGATGGCCGTGTCGGCGGAGGCGAGCCGGCCGGCGGCGTTGATGCGCGGGCCGATCTTGAACCCGACGTCCGCGGCGCGGAGCGGCCGCCCCAGGAGGCCGAGGCGGCGGAGCAGCGCGCGCAGCCCATGGTTGCGCGCGTCGGCCAGCCCGTCGAGTCCGATCCGGACGATGGTGCGATTCTCGCCGGTGAGCGGTGCCATGTCCGCCACCGTTCCGATGGCGGCGATCTTCAGCAGCGACTCGGTGGAGGTCTTCTTCCCGCTCCGCCGAAGCAGCTCGCAGCAGAGCTTGAACGCGACCCCCACCCCCGCCAGCTCCTTGAACGGATAGGCGCACCCGGGCTGCTTCGGATTGAGCACCGCCGCCGCCTCCGGCAGTGTCCCCGGCGGGAGGTGGTGGTCGGTGATGATCACGTCGATGCCGCGCTCGATCGCGCGCCGCACCGGCTCGACGCTCGTGATCCCGCAGTCCACGGTGATGACGAGCTTCACGTCGCGCTCGGTGAGGACCCGTTCGAGGACTTCCATCTTCAGCCCGTACCCGTCGACCAGACGGTGCGGCACGACAAAGCCCACCTCGCCGCCCAGCGAGCGGATGACCGTCTGCAGCAGCACGATCGACGTGACGCCGTCGACGTCGTAGTCGCCGTAGATGGCGATGGCCTCCCGTTCCCGCACCGCCCGGAGGATCCGCTCGCAGGCGTGGTCGATTCCGTGGATCGTCGCGGGGTCGTGTAGATCGCCCATGGAAGGAGTGACGAAACGGCGATACGACTCCTCGTCCGATACGCCGCGCCGGGCGAAGATGGAGCGGAGAGTGGGGTTGGCGATGGGGAGGGGGGGCGGGTTCTGCGGGACCTCGGCGAGGAGCCAGCGGTCGTAGATCACTGCCCAAAGGGTAGCAGGAAGCCGGCGTTGCTTCCTTCCGGCTCCCGGCTACCCCTTCTCCACCACTCCCATCCTGCGAAACTTCTGATACCGCTCTTCAAGGAGTAGAGCGGGCTTGAGCTTCATCAACTCCTTCAGCGCCTTCTCCAGGGGTGGCCCGAGGAGATCGGCGGCCGCAGCCGGATCGGCGTGCGCGCCGCCGGGAGGCTCGGGCACGATCTCGTCGATCACGTTCAGGCGCTTCAGGTCCTGCGCGGTGATCTTCATCGCCGCCGCGGCGTCGGGGGCCGCGGCGGGATTCTTCCAGAGGATCGCCGCGCACCCTTCCGGGGAGATCACCGAGTAGACGGCGTGCTCGAGCATGATGATCCGGTCGCCCACGCCGAGGGCCAGCGCGCCGCCGCTCCCACCCTCCCCCACCACCGCGACGATGATCGGCACCGGCAGCGCTGCCATCTCCCGCAGGTTCACGGCGATGGCCTCGGCCTGTCCACGCTCCTCAGCTCCCATGCCGGGATAGGCGCCCTGCGTGTCGATGAAGCTGAAAACCGGCAGCTTGAACTTCGCCGCCAGCTTCATGACCCGGAGGGCTTTCCGGAACCCCTCCGGCCGCGGCTGGCCAAAATTACGGAGGACCTTCTCCTTCGTGTTCCTCCCCTTCTGGTGGCCGACGATCGCGCAAGACTGACCGCGGAAGGAGGCGAACCCCGCCACGACCGCGGCGTCGTCGCCGAACTTCCGGTCGCCGTGGATCTCGGTGAATTCCTGGAAGAGGAAGGCGATGAAATCGAGCGTGTACGGCCGCTGCGGGTGCCGGGCCACGAGGGTCTTCTGCCAGGGGGTCAGCTTCGAGTAGATTTCGGAGGAGACTTTGGTAAGCTTCCGTTGGAGCTCAGCGATCTCGGCCTGCCTCGCGGGCTCTGCCTCCATCGCCGAGAGCTCCTCGATCTGCCGCCGGATGCGCAGAATGGGCTCTTCGAACTGGGTCGGGTCGGCGCTCAAGGCGGTGAGACGCTAACAAATGAACAGCATACTGGCAACAGAACCGGCAGAAACGGCGGCCGAGAAGCCCGTAAGGTCCTCGGCGATCGAGACATGGGGATCGAACGAGCGGATGCGCCACGTTCCATCCATCGACTGGATGACCTGGAAGGTGGATACCGGGCTCCGCGGCACGATCGAGAAGATCCTCCGCGTCTTTGGCGCCGCCGGCGCCGATGATCCGCGGCGCGGCCGGCTGGACGAACATCTGCGATACGTCTGCCGCACGCTCGACCGGCTGGCCGGCGTGGCCAAGCCCACCCGTCACAACGGCCAGGGTGATCTCCCCCAGCGCCTCGATGCGGCGCTCAGTCACGCCGCGGCGACGCTTCGATCACTCGACGGCGATCTGATCGGCCGCCGCTTTCCATTCCACACCTTCGAGCGCTCGAAGGCCGAGCCGCTGTACGGAGCCCTTCTCCTCGTCATGCAGGCCGTCGAGCGCGCTCTGGCCGAGGCGCGCGAGCTCGATCCCCTCCTCGACGAGCAGCTCCTCGGGCCTCTGGTCGTCATTCAGAACCGAGTCGACGAGCGGATGCTCCGCCCCATCGCCTGACACCGCCGCCGGGCGGCTGAAGTCCGGATCAGATGATGTTGATCGGATCGACATCCACCGCCACATCCACCCCCCGCCACTTCCGCCCCACCACCACCCTCTCCACCGCCCGCCGCAGCGGGGCACGCTGGGGGGAGCGCAGCAGGATCTGGTAGCGCCAGACCCCCTTGATGCGGGCCATCGGCGCGGGGGCGGGGCCCTGGATGCGCGTGCCGGCCAGCGGCCGAACGGCCTCTTCGAGCATCCGCCCGCAGTCGGCGGCGGCACGCTCGACGAGCTCCGCCTTCTCGCCGCGGAAGAGCAGCGCGACCATCGAGGTGACCGGCGGATAGTGAAAGGTCCGGCGGAACTCGATCTCCGCTTGGTAGAACGCCTCGTAGTCGTGCCGGAGCGCGTGCTGGATCGCGTAATGCCCCGGGAACGCGGTCTGGAGCATCACCCGCCCCCGCCGCTCCCCCCTCCCCGCCCGCCCCGCCACCTGCGTGAGGAGATAGAAGGTCTTCTCGGCCGAGCGGAAATCGGGATAGCCGAGGATCGAGTCGGCGTTGAGCACGGCCGTCAGCGTCACGTTCGGGAAGTGGTGGCCCTTGCTCAGCATCTGCGTGCCGATGAGGGCCTGCGTCTTCCCGCTGCGGAAGCGGTCGAGGATCCGCACCAGCTCTCCCTTCTTCCGGGTCGAGTCGCGGTCGAGGACTTCCGCCGCGACACCGGGGAAATCGCGCCCGAATCGTTCGGCAACCTTCTCGGTCCCGAAGCCGATCGGCTGCAGGACGTCGCCGGCGCAGATGGGGCAATCCAGCGGGATGGGCCGCCGCAGGCCGCAGTAGTGACAGATGAGGAGCCCCGCCCGCCGGTGCACGGTGAGCGTCACGCTGCAGTCGCGGCAACGGAAGTCGTGCCCGCACTCGCGGCAGAGGAGATACGGCGCGTAGCCGCGGCGGTTGATGAGGATGATGGCCTGCTCGCCGGCGGCGAAGATCGTGCGCAGCGTTTCCTTCAGCGGGGCGCTGAGGATCACGAAGCCGCGGTCCTCTTTCTCCGCGCGCTCTTTCCGGAGGTCGATGACCTCGACGTCGGGCAGCGGGCGGGCCTCGACGCGCTCGCTCATCCGCAGGAGGGTGTACTTGCCACGGGCGGCGTTCTGGCGGCTCTCCAGCGACGGCGTGGCCGAGCCGAGGACGATGGGCACCCTGGCGAACTGCGCGCGGACGAGCGCCAGGTCGCGGGCGTTGTATCGCGGCGTCTCCTCCTGCTTGTAGGCGCCGTCACCCTCCTCGTCGACCACGATGATGCCGAGGCGCTGGAAGGGGGTGAAGAGGGCCGAGCGGGGCCCGATGGCGACGTCGACCTCGCCGCGGCGGCAGCGCCACCACTGGTCGTAGCGCTCGCTCGCCGAGAGGTTGCTGTGCAGGATGGCGATGCGGTCGCCGAAGCGCTCCCGCAGCCGCGCCGCGAACACCGGCGTCAGCGCGATCTCCGGGACGAGCAAGAGGGCCTGCTCTCCCCTCTTGACCACTTCGCGCATCACCTCGACGTACACCTCGGTCTTGCCGCTGCCGGTCACCCCCTGGAGCAGGAAGGCCGCGAACGTTCCGAGAGTGGCGCGGACGGCGTCGATGGCGGCCTGCTGCTGCGGGGCGTACGTCAGCTCGGGCGCCACTGCCTCGCCGAGGCCTGCCAGGAAGGCGTCGAGCGTATGCCGCCTCGGCCGGCGCTCGATCCGCACCACCCCCTTCTTCACCAGCGCGGCCAGCACGGCGGAGCTGACGCCGGCGTGCTCCAGCGCGCGGACGGAGCCCTCGCCGCCGCGCCCCTGCAGCAGCGCCACGGCCGCTTCCTGCTTGTCGGTCAACCCACCTGGCGACGACTCCAGGACGACGAAGCGGTCGTAGCGGACCCCCTTCGCATCCTGCAGCCGGTCGCGGACGGCGATAACGCCGGCATCGCGCAGCCGCTCGATGGCGCTGCGGGAGACCTTCATCTCGTCGAAGAGCGTCGCGAGGGGCATCGGCCGCCTGTGCAGCTCGCGGACGAGATCGAGATCGCTCTCTAGGATCAGCCGTGATTCGAGCGCCGCCCCGATCAGCTCGTCGTCGCCGGTCAGCATCGCCTCCCGCCGCCCCCGCGCCCCCATGTTGGCCGGCAGCGCTACGCGGAGCATCTCCCCCAGCGGCGCGAGGTAGTACTCGGCCGCCCACCGGCAGAGCTGGATGATCTCCGGGATCAGCGGCGGCTCGTCCTCGTCGAGCAGAGCGCGGATCGGCTTCATCTTCGCCACCTTCGGCGCCCCGTCACGAAACCCGACCACGAACCCGGTGGTCAGCCTCGTCCCGATCTGCACCTCCACGCGCGACCCCATCCGCACGGAGTCCCGCAGCTCCGCCGGGATCGCGTAGGTGAACGTCGAGTGGACGGCAACCGGGACCGCGACTTCGGCGTACTCGGCAAGACCCATTTCGATTTTGGATTTTAGAGTTTGGATTTTGGATTGGGGCGCGAATCCACCTTGGGTAGACCTGCTCGCTCCAAAATCCAAAACCCAAAATTACCCAAAATCCAAAATCACGGCGTCTTCCCCAGCTCCCCCATCACCTTCTTCATGTCGTTCCAGACGTCTTTTTTAGCCGAGGGGGTGCGGAGAAGATACGCGGGGTGGTAGGTGGGCATCACCTTGATCCCCTCGTACTCGAGCCACTGGCCGCGCACCGAGGAGATCGGGTAGGCCTTGCCGGTGAGGCTCTGCAGGCCGAACTTGCCGAGGGTGACGATCACTTTCGGGCCGATCAACTCGACCTGCTTCTGGATGTAGGGGCGGCAGGCATCGAGCTCGTCGGGCTCCGGGTTGCGGTTCTCCGGCGGGCGGCATTTGATCACGTTGGCGATGTAGACGTCCGCGCGCGTGAGCTTCATGGCCTTGATGATGTCGGTGAGGAGCTGCCCGGCCCGGCCGACGAACGGCTCCCCCTTCAGGTCCTCGTCGCGCCCCGGCGCCTCGCCGATGAACATCAGGTCGGCATCCGGGTTCCCTACTCCGAAAACGACCTGCGTCCGTGTGCCGGAGAGCCGGCAGCGCGTGCAGGCCGCCGCCTCCGCAGCCAGCTCGGCGAGCTCACTCCCCAGTGACCCCTGAGCCCCAAGATCGAGGTGCGTGAACCCGAGGTCGCGGAGCAACGTCAGTTCGCGGCGGAGCGCCTCATCCATGGAGCCGTTGTACCACGGCGTCGAGGATGCGGTTGGCGATGACGAGCTTGGGGGCCTTCTCCAGGCGGAGCGAGTCGCCGTTTTTTCCGATGATCAGCACTTCGTTCTGTTCGGAGTCGAAACCGATCGAGGCGTCGCCCACGTCGTTGGCCACGATCAGGTCGGCGCGCTTCTTCTCCAGCTTCAGCCGGGCGTTCTCCTCGACCGAGTCGGTCTCGGCGGCGAAGGCGACGATGAAGGGGCGGGGGCTCAGCGAGTCGAGTGAGGCCAGGATGTCCGGGTTCCTGCGGAGAGAGAGGTTCAGAACCTCCTCGCCCGGCTTCTTCTTGATCTTGGCGCCGGCGGGCTCGGATGGGGTGAAGTCCGCCACGGCGGCGGCCTTGATCACGATGTGGTGCGAGGCGGCCGCGCCCGTCACGGCGTCGAACATCTCCTGCGCGGTGGTGATCCGGACCAGGTCGACGCCGGCAGGCGAGGGCAGCGAGGTCGGCCCGGAGACGAGCGTGACCGCCGCGCCGCGCCGCCGCGCCGCCTCGGCGAGGGCATAGCCCATCTTTCCCGACGAGCGGTTGGAGAGGTAGCGCACGGGGTCGATCGGCTCACGCGTCGGCCCCGCGGTGACCAGAACGCGTTTCCCTTCGAGGTCGCGCGTCGCGAAGTGCGCGCGGACCCGCTCCACGATCACCGGAATCTCCGCCAGGCGTCCCGGCCCCTCTTCCCCCTCGGCGAGGTACCCGCTCTCCGGGTCGATGATCTCCACGCCGCGGGCGCGCAGGGTCTCCAGGTTCCCGACGACGGTGGGATGCTGCAGCATCGACCAGTTCATGGCCGGCGCGACCATGAGCCCGGAGCGGTGCGCGAGGGCGTAGGTCGTGAGCGCGTCGTCGGCGATCCCGACGGCGAGCTTGGCGAGCACGTTCGCCGTCGCGGGCGCGATGAGCAGGAGCTCGGCCCGGCGGGCCAGCTCGATGTGGTCGACGCCTCCCGTGCCGGGATCGCCCCACTGGTCGAGGATCACGCCGTGATGCGAGACCGCGGCGAGAGAGAGTGGAGAGACGAAGCGCGCCGCGTTCGGGGTGAGGACCACCTGGACGTCCGCGCCGATGTCCTGGAGCCGCCGGACCAGCTCCGGCGCCTTGTACGCGGCGATCCCGCCCGACACCCCCAGAACGATCTTCATTGTCATTCCGAGCGTAGCCAGGAATCTGGAGGGGAGGGGGCGCGCTGCGTGTCCTCACCCGCCCGGATCCCTCGCTCACGCTCGGGATGACATTACTCCAGCGCGGTCGGCTCCTCGACGGGCGCGGAGAGGTGCCACTTGACCAGGTCCTGCGCCACCTCTTCCATCGCCACGCGCGTGGTCTTGGCGTGGCGGCTCTTCACACGCGGCTGCGCTCCCTGAATGAGCTGCTCGGCTCGCTTGGCGACGAGCAGCACGTATCGAAATTTACTGTCAATGCCCTCGGGCAAACCTTCCATCCCGTTCCTCCTTGAACCGCTCCGCCATCCGGTGGATGGCTTCCAGCGCGGTCTTGGTCTTCAGCTTTCTGGCGATGATGGCCGCCTTCAGGCACTCGGTGGCCTCGGGGAGGTCATCATTGATGATGATGTACTGGTAGAACTCTTTTCCGGCGTCGATCTCGTCGAGCGCCTTCCGCAGCCGCAGGTCGATCTCCCCGTCGGTGTTCAGGCCGCGATCGCGCAGCCGCCGCTCGAGCGCTTCGATGCTCGGCGGAAAGATGAATACGTTCAAGGAACGCGACCGGAGCTCGGGGTCCTCGGCGATCTGCCGCGCCCCCTGGTAGTCGATGTCGAGGATCACGTCCTCGCCGCGGTCGAGCTTCGTCACCACCTCGGCCTTGGAAGTGCCGTACCGGTGGGCATGAACGTGGGCATGCTCGAGAAATTCCCCCTTGCGGGCCATCTCCTCGAACCGCTCCGGCGAGACGAAGTAGTAGTTTTTCCCTTCCTCTTCGCCGGTCCGCGGCCGGCGGGTGGTGTGGGAGACCGAGAAATAGAGCCTGATCCCGAGCGGCTCGAGCTGCCCGCGGGCGCCGTTGATGAGGGTGGTCTTCCCCGCCCCGGAGGGACCGGAGACGATGAACAAGGTCCCATCCGGGTGGAAGTTACTCGACATTCTGTACCTGTTCGCGGATCCGCTCGACCTCGGTCTTCAATTCTACAACCAGGCTCCGGATGGCCGTGGCCCGCGACTTCGAGCCCATGGTGTTGATCTCGCGCAGCATCTCCTGGGAGAGGAAATCGAGCTTTTTGCCGGCCGCCTCGCGGCCGTCGATGGAACGCTCCATCTGCTCGATGTGGTGCGTCATCCGCGTCAGCTCCTCGGCGATGTCGCCCTTCTCGACCATGATCACCACCTCCTGGGCGACCCGGTCGGCCGCCACGTCCACCCCCGCCGCAGCGGCGATCTCCTGTACCCGCTGCTGGAAGGAGGCCAGCAGCTCGCTCCGAACCTCCTCGCGGTGCGCGGCCAGACGCTCCTGCAGCGAACGGATTCCTGCCAGCCGCGCCACGACGTCGTTGCGCAGCGACTCCCCTTCCCGCTCGCGCATGCCCACCATCTGGGCGAAGGCTTCACGGGTCAGCGCCGAGAGCGCCTCCCGCTCCTCGTCCTGGACCTCATTCTCAATGGCCTCTACCTGCAGTAGATCGGGGACGCGCAATAGGTCGCTCCCGGAGAACGTGTGCCCGAGGCCCAGCTCCTCGGCCAGGCTCTTGAGCTGCGGGATGACCGCATTGGCGATCTGCTGATTCACGCGGACACTGTAGTCGGGCTGTTGCGTGCGCTGCACGCGCACCGACACGTCGACCTTGCCGCGGCTGAAGGTCTCCGCGGCGATGGCCCGAAGCGCCGGCTCGAGCTCCCACAGATACTCCGGGAGGCGGATCGAGACCTCGAGGAAGCGGTGATTCACGCTCTTCGCCGTCACCGCGACGAAGTAGCGCGAGGAGAGCGCGCCGGAGGCGCGGCCGAAGCCGGTCATGGATTGGATCATGATTGGCGTCGTGAACCGTGAACCGTAAACCGTAAGCTGCCGTTCGGTTGACGGTTAACGGTTAACGGCTCCCTCCTTCCAAAGTCCTTCAAAATCGCTCTCGGCAAGTTCGGCAAGTGCATTCAACGCCCCCTCCACGCGCCCGCGCCATTCCTTGAGGTCGCCGTTGCGCGGGACCTCGATGGGGTCGCCGTAGAGGTAGATGACGCGCGTGAAGGGGTATGGGGCGATCATACGGTCCCAGGTGCGCAACAACTTTTTTTTTTGGCGGCGAAGGCCACCGGGAGGATCGGGAGGCCGGTGGCCTGCGCGGCGAGGATCACGCCGTCCTTGGCGATGCGCGGCGGGCCCTTCGGGCCGTCGGGGGTGATGGCGATGTTCTGGCCGGCGCGGGCCTGGCGCAGGAGGTCGCGCAGGCCTGCGATGGAGCCGCGGGTCGACGAGCCGCGCGCGCCCTCCACGCCGTAGTGGGCGAAGACGCGGGCCATGATCTCGCCGTCGCGCGACTGCGACACCAGCGCGGAGATCGGCTTCCGGTAGCGGGCGTGGAGCATCAGCAGCAGATGCGAGTGCCAGAAGGCGAGGACGTACTGCGGCGTGGAGTCGATCTTCTCCACGCGCACGTGCCGGACGCGGAGCGAGGCGTAGAGGGCCCGCAGGACCCACGAGCCGAGGAGTGGAAGCAGCCGTCTCACGCCACCACCCCGGTGGGCCGCTCTTCCTCGGCGAATTGCAGGTCGTACAGCCGCCGGTAGACGCCCCGGCGGGCCAGCAGCTCCTCGTGCCGCCCCACTTCGGCGATCCTCCCCTTCTCCAGCACCACGATCCTGTGCGCGCTGCGGATCGTGGAGAGGCGGTGGGCGATGACCAGCGTGGTGCGGCCGCGCATGAGGTTGTTCAGGGCGCGCTGCACGAGGCGCTCCGATTCGGTGTCGAGCGCGGAAGTGGCCTCGTCGAGAATGAGGATGGGCGGGTCCTTGAAGAGAGCCCGGGCGATGGCCAGCCGCTGGCGCTGCCCGCCGGAGAGCAGTACGCCGCTCTCGCCGATCATGGTGTCGTACCGCTCGGGGAGAGCGGAGACGAAGTCATGGGCGTGGGCGGCCTTCGCCGCGGCGATCACCTTCGCCTCCTCGGCGTCCGTGCGGCCGTAGGCGATGTTGTTCCGGATGTTGTCGTTGAACAGCACCACTTCCTGCGTCACGAAGCCCATCAGGCCGCGCAGCGAGCGCAGCGTGACATCGCGCACGTCATGTCCGCCGACGGTGATCCGGCCGGATGTGACGTCGTAGAAACGCGGCAGGAGGTTCACCAGCGTCGACTTTCCGGCGCCGCTGCCGCCGACGACGGCGACGATCTCGCCGGGAGCGATGCCGAGATCGATGTTCTGCAGAACGAGCTCCCGCGACGCGTAGGCGAAGCTCACGTTCTCGTACCGAATCCCCTCCCCTACCGACTTCAAGTCCACCGCATCCGGCTTCTCCTTCACGTCGTTCTCGACGTCCAGCATCCGAAAGACGCGCTCGGCCGCGGAGATGGCGGTGTTGAGCGACAGGTTCACCTTATTGAGCTTCTTGATCGGCGCGTACATCATTGCCAGGGCGCCGAGGAAGCTGGCGAACTCGCCCAGCGTCAGCGTGCCGGCGGCGATCCGCCGGTGCGCGTAGAGGAAGAGGAGGAGCATGCAGAGCCCGGCCAGCAACTCCAGCACCGGGGAGGTGAGGGCCTGGATGCGCTGCGCCCTCAGGTTGGCCTTCAGGTGGCGCCTGGTGGCCTCGTGGAATCGGCGCAGCTCGAAGCGCTCCATGATGAAGGCCTTCACGATGCGCACGCCGCGGATGGTCTCCTCAAGCAGCGTGGCGATGTCGGCCATGCGCTCCTGCGACCGGTGCGTCGTTCCCCGAAGCCGCCGGCCGAAGTGGACCACCGGCAGGACGATCACCGGCGCCACGATCAGGCTGAGGATGGCCAGCTCCATGTTCATGATGAAGACGAAGGCCAGCAGCGCGAAGAGGGTCAGCGATTCCTGGAAGAGGTCCCCCATGCGCGTGGACACCGCGGCCTGGATGGCATCGGCGTCGGAGACGACGCGGCTGACCATCTCTCCGGTGGAGCGCTCGGAGAAGAAGCCGTGACTCTGATTCATGATCCGCTCGTACAGCTCGTTGCGCAGGTCGCGGACCGTGGAGAGTCCCACTTTCTGGAACGCATATTCCGCGAAGAAGGAGGCGAAGGCGCGGATGACGAAGACCAGCAGCAGCGCCGTCAGGACGCGCTTCCACTTCTCGGCCGGGTCCTGGTTCCACCATGCCTGAAAGCCGGCGGTGGCGCGATCGAAGGCGTTGATCACCACGCCGCGCTCCCCTGTCGGCCGGTCGCGCTTGAGGATGAGCGTGCGCAGCCGGTCCTCCGTGCTGTCCCGCTGCTCGACCCGCTCGATCCGGGGCGGGGTGAGCACCTCGTCGAAGAGCGGCCGGATCAGCGCCATCAGCGCCGTCTGCGTGGCGGCGAAGAGGATCATCGAGCCGAACGCCAGCACCGCCCACGCCTTGTAGCGGCCGATATACCGGTAGAGGCGCCTCAGAACGTTCATCGCAATGTGGCCATTATCGCTTCTGCGGCCCGGCGGCTCGCCCCAGAATCCCCCAGAATCCGCCGGACCTCCAGCATGTCCGCCCGCGCCTGCGCGTAGCGCTCCGGCGCCACCATCTCCCGCACCGCCGCGGCGATGTTGGGCCCGGTCACCTCGTTCTGCATCAGCTCGGGGACCACGTTCCTCCCCGCCACGATGTTCACCAGGCTGAAGTACGGGAGGCGGACCAGCCGCCGGGCGATCCGATAGGTGAGCCGGCCCAGCCGGTACATCACCACCACCGGCGTGCCGAGGACGGCCGCCTCCAGGGTGGCCGTGCCGGAGGAGGAGAGGGCGATGTCGGCGGCGGCCACGGCTTCGCCGCGGTCGCGGGGTAGGATCGGCACATCCAGGCCGCTCGCGGCGACCAGCCGCTGGAGCTGCTCGTGGTCGATGGTCGGCGCCTGCACGATGTACGGCTCGAGGGCGCGCTCGCGGCGCAGGATGGCCACCGCCTCGAGCATGGCCGGGAGGACGTCGTCCACTTCCCGGCGGCGCGACCCCGGGAGCAGCGCCACGCGGAGCACGCCGTCGCGCCGCTCCGGCCGTACCACGCCGGCGATCTGATCGATGAGCGGATGCCCGACATAGGTCACCCGGACGCCGTGCTGGCGGTAGAACGCCTCCTCGAAAGGGAGGATCACGATCATGTGGTCGACCCAGCGGGCGATGCCGTGCACCCGCCTGCGGCGCCAGGCCCAAACCTGCGGCGAGATGAAGTAGATCACCGTGAGCCCCAGCTCCCTGCAGCGCTTCGCCATCCGAAGGTTGAAGCCGGGATAGTCGACCAGCAGCACCGCGTCGGGCCGCTCCTGTTCGATTCGCTTTACCAGCTCGCGGAACACCCGCCGGAACATCCCGATGTGACGGATGACGCTGAACAGCCCGACGAAACCGAGCTCGCGGGCGTGGTGCAGAAGCTCCACCCCCTCGCGGCGGAGCAGGTCTCCGCCGATCCCGAACACCTCCAGACCGGGGGCCAGCTTCTTCACTTCGCGCAGGACACTGGCGGCGTGAAGGTCGCCGGAGGCCTCCCCCGCGACGACGGCGAGCTTCATGTCCAGAGCCTTCTCCCCCCCCCTGCGGGGGAGAAGGTGGCCGAAAGCGCTTCGCGCCACCCTCTCCCGCCAGCGGGAGAGGGCACACCCTCCCGTGCGACGTGAAGTAACCGCTCCATCATCGCAGCGGAAAGGGGAACATGGCCCATCCGAGGGCGATGCCGCCGCAGAAGAGGGAGAGAAAGACGAAGAAGAAGAAGCGGAGGCGTTCCCTCCGCCCATGCTTCCAGAGCAGGGTGAAGAAGCAGGCCGTGGCCAGGGCGTAGAGGAACATGAGCACGGCGTGATTGCGGAGGAGGCTCACTTCTTCCGTCCCTCGGCGATGTCGTAGCAGTCGAGCACGAGCAGGAGATTCATCAGCCCCGCGGTCAGAGTGAAGGTCGTCCCGTACTCGTAGGTGATGGAGGTGACGTCGCCGTGCGGACCGAGCGAGCGGGCGACGAAGTAGATCACCCCCGCCCCCATCGAGCCGAGGCTGGCCAGGACGCGCAGCAGGGCCCGCCCGCTCTCGCGGAGCGTGTAGAGGTTGCCGTCGATGGCCAGGCCGATGAGGAACATGAACAGGACGATGGCGAAGAAGGCGGCGGCGCGCCGGCGGTATCCGAGGTAGAAGTGGCCGGCGCCCGGCACGAGCCAGGCCAGCACCATGGCCAGGATGGAACGCTTACTCATCGGAGGAATGGGAGTCCTTGATCTCCTCGAAGTGCGGCTGGAGCTTGTCGAAGGTGACGTCCAGGTCCTCCGGGACCAGGCGGGTGCGGGCGGTGACGGTCATGAAGTTCGAGTCACCGCTCCAGCGGGGGACGATGTGCATGTGGTAGTGGTCGGCCACGCCGGCTCCGGCGATCTGGCCGAAGTTCATCCCGACGTTGAACCCGTCGGGGCGGTAGACGTCCGAGAGGATGCGCTGGGCCTCGGCCGTGAGCCGGATCAGGGCGCGCAGCGACGAATCGCTGCTGTCGAAGAGCCTGGCCTCGTGCGCGATGGGCGCGACCATCAGATGCCCGTTCGTGTAGGGGTAGCGGTTGAGCATGACCAGGGCGAGCTCATTGCGGAACAGCGTCAGCGTCTGCTTCGGCTTCCCGGAGGCGGCCGCCACGCAGAAGATGCACTCTTGCGGACTGTCGCTTTTCGGCGACGTCAAGTAGGGATACCTCCAGGGGGTGAATAGGATTTCCATGGGCGTTAACCGTCAACCGTCAACCGTTAACCGTGGGCTTCGATCTCGGTTAACGGTAATCGGTTTTAACGGTTAACGGCCCCTCATTCGGTCTCTGCAGTAGGCGGCGCCGTATCGGCAGATTCGGGCGCCGCTCCCCCGCCCGCCTCCGCCACGTTCTTGTTGATCAGCTCCTTCAGCTCCTTGCCGGGCTTGAAATAGGGGATCTTCTTGGAGGGGACCTCCACCTTCTCGCCGGTCTTGGGGTTGCGGCCGGTGCGCGATTTCCTGCTGCGGAGACGGAAGCTGCCGAAGCCGCGCAGCTCGATCTTCTGTCCCGCCCGGAGCGACTCGACGATCGAGTCGAAGACGATGTTGACGATCGTCTCGGCCTGCTTCTTGGTGAGCTGGACGACGCGTGCCACCTCGTCGACGAGCTCGGCCTTGGTCATCACACCCGCTTTGGCGCTGGTCTCGTTTTCGTCGAGATCGATCGGTTGCTCCAAAGTAGCCTCCTCACTTCGCAGATGCAGCACCGGCTGCTTCCCACAGGTACAGAAACCGAGCCGCACGGCGGCTCATCACCTTTTCCAGCAATGACTGCGGGTCGCTGGCGCCGGTCAGAAGGTCGACCAGCGTGGCCCGGCGCGGCTTCGGATAGAGCATGGCCGGCTCGCCCTTGATGCCTCCCATCTCTCCGGCCAGGCGCACCGCGTCGTGCAGGCTGCCCAGCCGGTCCACCAGCTTCAGCGCCAGCGCTTCCTCCCCGGTGAAGACCCGGCCGTCCGCCAGCTCCACCACCTCCGCCTCGGTCAGCTTCCCTTCCCGCCCCGCGGCCACGGCCTTGACGAACTGAGTGTGAAGCTGATCGACCACGCGCTGGAGGTACTGCCGCTCCTCCTCGGTCAGCTTCTGGAAGGGCGAGCCGGCCGACTTCAGCGAGCCGCTGGTGATCGTCTCCGGGCGCATGCGCGCCCAGCGGACCAGCTCCTCGTACTCGAGCCACTGCAGGATGACGCCGATCGAGCCGGTGATCGATCCGGGGTTGGCCACGATCTGATCGCACGCCGCGGCGATGTAGAACCCCCCCGAGGCCGCCACGCTGTCGAAGGAGGCCACCACCGGCTTCCCGCTTTCCTCGCGGATGCGAAGGATCTCCGAGTAGATCTCCTGCGAGGGGGCGATGGCGCCGCCGGGGCTGTTGATCCGCACCACGATCGCCTTGACCGTGGAGCTGTCGGCGTATTTGTCGAGCGACTCGATGGTGTCGCGGGCATCGAGGATCGGGCCGTCGATGGGAACCACCGCCACCCGCTGCGTGGAGAGGGTGAAGCGCGAGGAGTCGCTCCGCGTCGCGGCGAAGGCGATCATCAGGAACGAGAAGCCGACCACCAGCACCAGGCAGCCGGTGAAGGCGCCGAAGACGAACATTCCCGCCCGTGACTTCCGCGGCCGCTCGACCACTACGGCCGGCATTGGCGGCGGGGCCTGGGTCTCCGGGCCGGGGGCCGGTTCCTGGTCAGGCTGCTGTTGATACG
The DNA here is from genome assembly GCA_035525045.1 of Thermoanaerobaculia bacterium. Taxonomy (GTDB): domain Bacteria; phylum Acidobacteriota; class Thermoanaerobaculia; order Gp7-AA8; family Gp7-AA8; genus DATLEX01. The sequence continues at coordinate 20,856 of DATLEX010000175.1, forward strand.
GCTGATTCGGATCGATGTCGGACATGCTCGGCGTCCTCTAGGGTTCAGTGGTGCCGGCCGGCGGCGTCTCGCCGGCCGGGCCGTGCGCCGCGGCGCGTTCCTCGTCTGTGAGCGGCGGGACGTCGCGGGTGCTCAGCCCGATCTTCCGCTCGTGCGAATCGAGCTTGATGATGCGCGCTCGGATGACCTCCCCCGGCGTGAAGGCCTTGTCGAGCTTCACCTTCGCGTCGCGCTGGACTTCCGAAACGTGCGCCAGCCCTTCCACCCCGTCGGCCACGCGAACGAAGAGGCCGAAGTCGGTGATCTTGGCGATCGTGCCGGTGATCTCGTCGCCGACGGTGTGGCCGCGGGCGAAGTTGTCCCACTCGTTGGGGAGGAACTCGCGGATGGAGAGCGAGAGCCGCTGGTTCTCCCCGTCGACGTTGATGACCCGGGCCTGCACCGTGTCGCCCTTCTTCAGCACCTCGCTGGGGTGCTTGAGGCGGCGTGCGAACGACATGTCGGAGATGTGGATCAGGCCGTCGATCCCCTCCTCGACCTCCACGAAGGCGCCGAAGTCGGTCAGGTTGCGGACCTTCCCCGTGATCACCGACCCCACCGGGAACCGCTCGGCGATCGTGTCCCACGGGTTCTCCTCGAGCGCCTTGAGCGAGAGCGAGATGCGGCGGTTGGCGATATTCACGTCCGAGACCACCGCCTCCACCTCCTCCCCGGTGGAGAGGAGCTTGGCCGGATTGCGGACCTTCTTGGTCCACGACATCTCGCTGACGTGGATCAACCCCTCCACGCCGTCTTCCAACTCCACGAACGCGCCGTAGTCGGCGAGCGAGACCACCTTCCCCCGCACCCGGCTGCCGAGCGGGTAGCGCTGCACGACGTCCGACCACGGATCGGGGGTCTTCTGCTTGTAGCCGAGCGAGACACGCTCGGCCTGTGGATCGAACTTGAGGACCGTCACCTCCAGTTCGTCGCCGACGTTGAAGTACTCCGAGGGGTGGTTGACCCGTCCCCAGGAGATGTCGGTGATGTGGAGCAGGCCGTCCACGCCGCCCAGGTCGACGAAGACGCCGTAGTCGGTGATGTTCTTGACCACGCCGTGCGTGAGCTTCCCCTCTTCGAGCCGGCCGAAGGTCTCCTGTTTCTGCTTCGACTGCTCCACTTCGACCAGGGCCCGCCGCGACAGGACCACGTTGCTCCGCTTCTTGTCGAAGGAGACGATCTTGAAGCGGAACTCCTGCCCGCGCAGCGCATCGAGGTTCTTCACCGGCTTTGTGTCGATGAGCGACCCCGGCAGGAAGGCCTTGATCCCGCCGACATCGACGGAGAGCCCCCCTTTGACCCGGTCCACCACCCGCCCCATGATCGGTTCCTCGGCTTTGTAGGCCGCCTCGATCCGGTCCCACACCAGCATGCGCTCGGCCTTCTCGCGCGAGAGCTGCACGTAGCCGGAGATGTCCTCGAGACGCTCGACAAAGACGTCGATCTCGTCGCCGCGCTTCACCGTGACCTCGCCGTCGTGCCCGGTGACCTGCGAGGCGGGAAGAAGGCCCTCCGACTTGTACCCGATATCGACGACGACCTCGCTCGGGGTGACCTTCACCACCCGCCCCCGGATGATCTCCCCCTCCGCAAAGGTGGCCATTTTCTGGTCGTAGAGGTTGAGGAGCTCGTCCATTCCCAGCCCCTCCAGATTGTTGGCGTCCGCCGGACGTTCGGGCGGCTTCTGCTTGGTTGGATCGTCACTGGACGCCATGGACTGGGGAACCTCCCTCGAACCGGGTGACCAGACAAAAACGGCCGGAGCACCCGCATCACCCGCGCACCCAAAATCAACGTAAATTGTTGATACGCGCTGAAATCGGGAGTTTAGCGGGCGCGTGAAGTATGGTCAAGGAAGGTGGAGGAACGTGCCGAGTGCCGGGCGCCGGGCGAGGTTGGGCGGCGCCCCGACTATCGGTCTCGGACGCGCTCGACGATCCGCTTCACCACCTCGCCGATCGTCAGCGCGGACGTATCGATCACCTCGTAGGACTCGTCCCAGGTCAGGGGGGAGTCAGCGCGGCTGGAGTCCTGCTCGTCCCGCCGCCCGGCCTCGGCCAGCACCGTCTCGAAGGAGACGGGACTCCCCCTGGCCAGCAGCTCACGGTGGCGGCGCTCGGCGCGCACCTGGGGGCTGGCGGTGAGAAAGAACTTGTGCGGTGTCTCCGGGAAGACCTTCGTGCCGATGTCACGCCCTTCGAGGACGCCGCCGGCCCGGCGCCCGAGCTCCTGCTGGCGGCGGACCAGCGCGCGGCGGACGGCGGGGACGGCCGAGACGTGGCTGGCGGCCATGCTCACCTCCGGCGTGCGGATCAGGTGGGTGACGTCCTCGCCGTCGAGCAGCACGCGGGGGTGCTCCCCCGGAAGGAGATCGATGGCGGTGCGGGCCAGCAGGTCCTCGAGGGCGGGGGCATCGTGCAGGGCGACACCGGCGCGCGTGGCCGCCAGGGCGATGGCGCGGTACATGGCGCCGGTATCGATGTGGGGGATGCCGAGCTCGCGGGCCACCAGCCGGCTGGCCGTCGTCTTGCCGACGCCGGAGGGGCCGTCGATGGCGATGATGAGGGGCGGGGTCACCGCTGGCGCGCCGCCCGGCGCGGCTTGGCCGCGGTGCGCGCGGCGGGCTTGCCCGCGGCTTTCTTCTTGGAGACCGGTTTCTTCCGCGAGCGTGGAGGCTGCGCGGCGCGGCGCGGCTTCGACGGCTTGGCGTCCTTCATCGTGGCCAGCATCTTCACTTCCTGCCTGGTCAGCTCACGCCAGACGCCAGGGGTCAGCTTCGGGTCGGAGATCGGACCGATGGCCACGCGGCGCAGCTTCGAGACAGGATGGCCGACGGCCTGGAACATCTTGCGGATCTGCTGCGTCCGCCCTTCGCGGAGCTTGACCTCGAACCAACTGTTCCCTTCCTCCTCCCCGCGGCCGGTGGTCTTCATGCGGGAGAGCTGGCAGGGAAGGGTTCGCTTTCCGTCGATGGTGATGCCGCGCTCGAGCTTCTCGATCATGCGATCCTCGGGCACTCCGCGGACCTTCACGTGGTAGGTCTTGACCGAACCATGCTTCGGGTGCGAGATCCTGAAGGCGAGATCGCCGTCGTTGGTCAACAGGACCAGCCCCTCGGAGTGGAAGTCGAGGCGTCCCACCGGATAGATCCGCTCCCGCACTCCGCGGATCAGGTCGATGACCGTCCGCCTCCCCTGCGGGTCCTCGACGGTGGTCATCACTTGCCTCGGCTTGTAGAGGAGGATGTAGCGATGGGTCTCGGCACGGGTGATGAGCTTGCCGTCGACCTTGACGTGGTCGCGGGAAGCATTCGCTCGCGAGCCCAGCTCGGTGACGACGCGCCCGTTCACCGTCACCCGTCCCTCGCGAATCATCGTTTCGGCTTCTCGTCGCGACGCGAAGCCGGCATGGGCGATGATCTTCTGCAGTCGCTCGAGTTGCATCACTCTGGTTGCTGTTCGCCGCCTGACGATTCTAACTCGACTTCGAGGCGATCTTCCGCCGCTTCGCCTTCGGCAAGCGGGATCTCGATCGAGTCGTCGGTCGCTTCGGCGGCCTGAATGTTGGCCACCAGGTCCTCGTCGAGCTGCTCGCCGATCAGATCGCCGAACTCCTCGAGCTGGGGAAGGTCGCGGATGTCGTCGAGGCCGAAGTGCACCAGGAACTCGCGCGTGGTGCGGTAGAGGAAGGGGCTGCCCACGACGTTCTTCCGTCCGGAGACGCGGATCATCCGCCGCTCCAGCAGCGTGCGGATCGTCTGCGTGGAGTTGACTCCGCGGATGTCCGACACCTCCGGCGCCGTGACCGGCTGGCGGTAAGCCACGATGGCCAGCGTCTCCAGCGCCGCGATGGAGAGACGGCTCTCCCCTTTCCTGGCGAAGTACTTCCTGAGCACGGCGTCGTGCTCGGGCCGCGTGGCCAGGCGCCAGCCGCCGGCCGCCTGCTCGAGGACGAACCCCCCCACGTTTGCCCCCAGGCTGCGCTGGATCTCCCCGAGCTGTGCGGCGATGGTCTCCTTCTCCACCCCGGGGAAGGCCTCGGCGAATTCCTCGAGCTTCACCGGCTCGTTGCTGACGAAGAGGATGGCCTCCAGGGCCGCGCGCAGGTCGTTGGTATCCATGGTGTCAGGTGTCATTCCGAGCCGGCGAAGCCCCGAAGGGGCGGAGCGCGGCGAGGAATCCCCCGCCGACGGAGCGCGGCGCGTACTTGCGCGGGGGATTCCTCGCCGTCTCCGCGGCTCGGAATGACACCCTAGCCGTTGTCGAACAACGCAAAGCCGGCCTCATCGATCTCCCGTTCCGTCTTCGCCACGACGATCTCCCCGAAATTCTCCCCCTGCTGGAGGGCGATGCCGCCGAGGCGGACCAGCTCGAGCATGCCGAGGAAGATGGCGATCAGCTCGTCGCGGTCGCGCCCCTCCAGGAACCATTGCAGGCGGATCGGCGACTTCTCCTTCAGTCTGCCGTACAGCTCCACCATTTTCTCGGAAATCCGGTGAACCGTCCGCCTCAGCTCGAGGGACTGCGGATGGGCGGCCTTGTAGCGGCTGAGCGCCGAGCGGAACGCGTCGATCAGATCGAACAGCGAGACCTCGCTCATGTCGATCTCGGAGGCGTCCATCCCCGGCCTGGGAACGCTGGGGCGCGGCCACATTCCCATGCGCACCACGTCGAGCTCGGCGAAGCTCTCGGCCACGGCCTTGAACCGCTGGTACTGCAGCAGGCGGTCCACCAGCTCCTGCCGCGGGTCCTCCGCCGGTTCCTCCGCGCTCTCGTCGCGCGGCAGGAGCATCTTCGACTTGATGTGGATCAGCAGCGCGGCCATGTAGATGTAGTCCGCCGCCACCTCCAGGTCCAGCTCCTCCATCGCGTCGAGGTAGCCCGTGTACTGCTCGGTGATCAGCACGATGGGGATGTCGTAGACGTCGACCTTGTGCTGCCGGATGAGATGCAGCAGCAGGTCGAGCGGCCCGTGGAAGGTGGGGAGGGTGACCTCGTAGGTGGACTCGTCCCGCTCCTCGTCGCCGTCGAGCGGGGCGCCGGCGCCTTTCTCTTCTTCGGCCATCGTGGTCATCGGAGCTCTGGGTAGTCGATCTTCATGGCCTGCCGGACGAGGGCCAGCGTCTCCGCGGCACGCTCCCTCGCCTTCCGATTGCCGTCGCGCAGCACGTCCCACACCGTCTGGGGGTGGCGGTCGATGGCCTCGCGCCGCTCCCGGATCGGCCGCAACTGCTCGATCATGATCTCGGCGAGCAGTTTCTTGTCGTCCACGCACCCGATCTGCGCCGTGCGGCACTCGTGATCGACGCGGGCGATGGTGGCCTGATCGGAGAACAGTTTGTGGAACTGGAAGAGGTTGCAGATGTCGGGGTTGCCGGGATCCTTCCGCCGGATGCGGTTGGGATCGGTGAACATGGTCGAGACCAGGGCCACGATCTCGTCCGCCGCGGCCGTCAGGCCGATGGTGTTGCCGTACGACTTCGACATCTTCCTTCCGTCGAGGCCCGGCACCTTCGGCGTGGCGGTGAAGAGCGGCTGCGGCTCGGGGAAGACCTCGCCGTAGAAGTTGTTGAAGCGCCGCACGATCTCCCTCGAGAGCTCCAGGTGCGAGGCCTGGTCTTCCCCCACCGGGACGTAGTTCGCGCGGTAGATGATGATGTCGGCCGTCTGCAGCAGCGGATAGCCGAGGAACCCGTAGGTGTTGAGGTCCTTGTCCTCGATCTGCTGCTGCTGGTCCTTGAACGTCGGCACGCGCTCCAGCCACGGCAGCGGCGTGATCATCGACAGGAGGAGATGCAGTTCCGCGTGCTCCTTCACCTCCGACTGCATGAAGAGCGTGCATCTTTCCGGATCGAGACCGGCGGCCAGGAGGTCGGACACGGCCTCGAAGGTGGCCTGCCGGATGTTGCCCGGATCGGCGTAGTCGGACGTGAGGGCGTGCCAGTCCGCGATGAAGATGAAACAGTGGTACCGGTCCTGGAGATCGACCCAGTTGCGAATTGCTCCGAAGTAGTTGCCGAGGTGAATGCGGCCCGTGGGCCGGAGGCCGCTGAGAACGTGCTGGGTCTGTTGGCTCAATGCTCGAGTCTCGTGGGGAGGTCGGTTCCAGTCGCGGGAGTGTAGCTGATTTTGGATTTTGGATTTGGGGTTTTGGATTGCACATCAATCACGTGTGGTGGCGGCGTCGGCGGCGACGCCGAGGAGTTGGCGGGCGAGCTGGTCCGCGGCAGCGACGCCTTCCTTCCCGATCACCTCGATGGCGGCGTCGCGGGCCTTCTCCATCAGGTCGTGGTCGCGGACGATGTTCCCGAAGCGGAACCGCGGGACGCCCGATTGGCGCGTGCCGAGGAATTCGCCGGGGCCGCGCAGGGCGAGGTCGCGCTCGGCGACCTCGAAGCCGTCGCGCGTCCGCTCGAAAAGGGAGAGGCGGGTCACGGCGTCCGCTCCCGCCTTCGCGTTCCGGACCAGGATGCAGTACGACCTGCGCTCCCCTCGCCCGACCCGGCCGCGCAGTTGATGGAGCTGCGAGAGCCCGAAGCGGTCCGCGTCCATGATGAGCATGATCGACGCGTTCGGGACGTCGATGCCGACCTCGATCACCGTCGTGGCCACGAGGATGTCGATCTCCCCCTCCTTGAAACGCGACATCGTCTCGTCCTTCTCGTCCGCCCTCATCCGCCCGTGCATGATGGCCACCCGCCGCTTCGGGAAGCGCTTGCGGATCGCCTCCACCCCCTCGGTGAGCGGCTCGAGGTTCAGCTTCTGCGACTCCTCGATGATCGGGTAGACCACGTATACCTGGGCACCGGCGCCGATCTCCCCCTCGATGAAGCGGTAGACGCGCTCGAGCTCCGCGGAGGAGCGGACGGCCGTCCTGGTCCGCTGCCGGCCGGGAGGCAGCTCGTCGATGACCGACAGCTCGAGGTCGCCGTACATGGCCAGGGCCAGCGAGCGCGGGATGGGGGTGGCGGTCATGACCAGGATGTCGGGCGTCTCTCCCTTGGCGAAGAGGCGCTGGCGCTGCTCGACGCCGAAGCGGTGCTGCTCGTCGACGATGGCCAGGCCGAGGGACTTGAAGCGGACCTTCTCCTCCAGCAGGGCGTGCGTGCCGGCCACGAGCTGGATGTAGCCCTCGCGCAGGCCCGAGAGGAGGGTGCGGCGCTCCCCCGCGCTCATGGAACCGGAGGCGCGGGCCACCACCACGGAATGGTCAAGAAGTTGACTGATTCGCTGGTAGTGCTGCTCGACCAGGATCTCCGTCGGCGCCAGGAGGGCCACCTGGTGCCCGTTGCGGATCATGATCATGGCCGCGATCAGGGCCACGATGGTCTTCCCGCTCCCGACGTCCCCCTGCAGCAGGCGGTACATCGGGCGGCTGTCGCGGAGGTCGCCGGCGATCTCCCGTAGCACACGTTTCTGTGCACCCGTGAGCTTGAACGGCAGGACCCGCTTCACCTCCCCCCGCAGCGCGTCGTCGATGGCGATCCGCCGGCTCTTCCGGGTGACCTCCTCGGTGGCCCGGCGGACCCGCAGCGCCAGTTGAAAGGTGAAGAACTCCTGGAGGATGACCCGCAGATGGGCCGGCGAGCGTTGCCGGAGGAACGTCTCGTCCAGCTCCTTCGGGCGATGGATCCGTTCCACCGCCTCCCCCAGGCCACCCACCCCGAGGAGCTCGCGAAGCCTCTCCGGCATCGGGTCCTCGAGCTCGGGGATGGCCTCGAGCGCCTGCCCGACGATCTTCCGCAGCGCCCTCGGGGGGATGTTCGCCACCTTCGAGTAAATCGGGACGATGGCCCCCTCCGGCTCCCCCTCCTCGACCTTCTCCCAGTCGGGGCTCTCGATCTGCAGCCGCCCGTATGGCGAGAGGCGCGGCGCGCCGTAGACGGCCAGCCGGTCGTTGCGCCGGATCTGCTCGCCGAGGTACGGCTGGTTGAACCAGACCAGCATGACCGTGCCGCTCCCGTCGTCGAACATCGCCTCGAAGATCTTCAACCGCTTGACCGGGGAGACCTTCGCACCGGCGGAGACGACGCGGCCTCGCAGGAGCACGGGCTGATCGACGTGCCGGCCGAGGTCGGCGACGCGCACCGGATGGCGGCGGTCCTCGTAGCGGTAGGGGAAGTCGTAGAGGAGGTCGCGGACGGTGACGAGCCCGGCTGCCTCGAGGGCCGCCGCCCGGCCGGCGCCGACGCCTTTCAGGAATCGGAGAGGGGAGTCGAGGGAAACCGTGCCTGGCACCGGCACATTGTGATGCAGTCTACGGGGAGTGGTGTTTCGGAGAAACCTACTCGAACACCACCTTCATGGCGACGAGCCCGATCTTGACGAGGTCGCCGTTATGGAGGGTGACGGGGACACCGGTGGGGATGCGCTGGTCGTTCACGTAGGTGCCGTTGACCGTCCCCACTTCCTCGAGCACGTGGTAGTCGTCGTCCGAGCGGATGATCTTGGCGTGACGGCGGGAGACGGATCGATTCGTATCAACGGGGGTGAGGTCGATGTCGGGGAGGATGCCGGTGACGGGGTCGGCGCGGCCGATGGTGGTCTCGTCGCCGCTGCTGAAGAAGAAGGCCGTGCCGGTGGCGACGTCGACGAGGCGGTGGCGGGTCATCTTGTCGGCGGGCTTGATGACCGTGGAGTCGAGCGACATCTGATCGGCATCGACCTCGCGCCCCACCAGGCGCTCGAGCAGGGAGTTGGCCTCGCGGAGGCGCTTGGAGTACTTGCGGATGATGCGGACGGCGATCTCGGGGTTCTTCCGCAGCATCTCGTCGAAGCGGGAGCCGTTGATGGCCACGACCTTGACGTCGGTCTTGGCGAGGGCGTCGGCGGTGCGTGGGGTGTTCTCCATCAGGGCCATCTCGCCGAAGAAGTCGCCCTTCTCGAGGTGCGAGAGGAGGTGGGACTCGTTCTGGATGTGCTTGATGATGTCGACCTCACCCTCCTGGATGATGAACATGTCGGTGCCGAGGTCGCCCTGGGAGAAGATCAGGTCGCCGGCGGAGAAGGAGAGACTGGAGTCGCGCACGGGGTCTCTGCCGCCGGTGCTCTTGAACACGGCCTTCATCGTAGTTTATCCCGAGCGTCGCGAGGCATGAACTAAGAAACCACCGGGGCAGTGATGGTGAAGGTGCTGTCGCTCGTCTTGAGACTGACCGGCGCACCGACCGGCATCAGGAGATTGTCGCCATGATGGCCGAAGGGAACGTTGCGGACGACTGGAATGCCACGGGCGGCGAAGAAATCGTGCAGCAGTTCCTCGATTTCCTTCTCCCCACCGCACCCTTTGAGCCTCCCGATCACGACACCACGGATGCGTCGCATTCTGCCAGACAGCTTCAGGTGGGTCAACATACGGTCGATGCGATAGAGCGGCTCGTCGACATCCTCCCAGAACCAGATTCCGTCGTCGATCCAGAAGTCGTAGGGAGTTCCGATCAGCGAGGCCGTCAACGACAGACAGCCGCCGAACAGCACCCCTTCGGCATCACCCTGCAGGACCACGTCGGACCTCTCGTAGCGGAAGGTAGCAGGAGCGCGGCCGGCGAGAAGTGACCAGAACCACGTTTCGCGCTCGGGCGAGAGCCCGTCGTGAAAATCGAGGTTGAGCATCGGACCGTGGAAGGTGGCCACACCGGCGTGGAGGGCCACGGCCTGGTGCAGGGCGGTGAGGTCGCTGAAGCCGACGATGGGACGCGGATTCGCGGCGATGGCCGCGTAGTCGATCCGGTCGAGGATGCGCATCACCCCGTAGCCGCCGCGAGCGAAGAAGAAGGCATCGAAGGCATCGGACCTCAAGTGACGGTTGAGCTCTTCGGTGCGGAGCTCGTCGTCGCCGGCGAGGTATTCGCGGTGGCGGAGAGCGATGTTCGAGGCGAGGGTGACGCGATGCCCGCGCCGCTCGATATGGGCCGCCGCCTCCTCGATGCGCCGCAGCTCGCTCGGCCCGGAGGCGGCCAGGACGGCGATGTGGGCGCGGGAAGGGAGGGCGCGCGGGGGGGTGAGCACGCGCGGAATGGTAATGCAGAGGGGTCGCCCCTCCACCCTCCCGGGGGGCTCAGGGCTCAGGACTCGGGGGTAGCCGGAGGTGCGGCGTTCGACCGGGTGGGGGGTGGCCCTGAGCCCCGAGCCCTGGATGGGCGGGGGAAAAAAGCGTGGAGCGGATCTGTAAGCCGAATTCTGTCTCCCCTCGCGTTGCGCTCGGGGGGAGGATCATTCGTCTGCCACGCGCGTTGCCGCGGTGGTCGAGCAACCTACCCGGAAGCTTCAGCGGACACGGGCGGGTCCTCGCTTCCCTATTTGGTCTTGCTCCGCAGGGGGTTTGCCGTGCCGTCGCCGCTCACGCGGGACGCGGTGCGCTCTTACCGCACCATTTCACCCTTACCTGACGCCGGCCCCTTGCGAAGCCGATCAGGCGGTATCTTTCTGTTGCACTTTCCGTCGCGTTGCCGCGCCTGGACGTTATCCAGCCTGCTGCCCGTTGGAGTTCGGACTTTCCTCCGCATCTCGCGATGCGGCGATCCTCCGATCCGCTCCACGCACAAGGGATAACAGCACCTGCCCCCGTTTGAATCCCGGACGAGCAGCGAAAATTCTTCCTCGTAAATTGTTGCGATTTTGGGGACTTAGAAACAATGTCGGCACGCCGACATCATAAAGTCTGCGGTTTTCGCAGCCGCCGCAGCAAGAGGAAAAACCCCACCACCCCCACCACGATCACCCCTGCCACCAGCCACGGCAGGATCACGGCGATCAGCGCCATCGAGATGGCCACCACGTCCTCCAGCAGCGACAGGATCGGGTTCACCGCTCCCGCCGTCGTGGTCGTGCTCGCCAGCCGCAGCGACGCCTTCGCCGCGTGCGTCGACAGCGCCGCCCCTCCCGCCACCACCGTCGCCAGCACCACCGCCCCCTTCGGCAACTGATTCGACACCGCCGCCCACCCCACCAGCGCTCCCGCCACCGGCCTGATAAACGTGTGCGCCGCGTCCCAGACGTGATCGACCGCCGGGATCTTGTCGGCGATGAACTCGATCGCGTAGAGCACCCCCAGCGTGATCAGCACCGGCGTGGAGGAGAAGAACGCCGACAACTCGCCCTCGAACAGCCCCGGCTGCCAGCGCGACAGCAGGCCGAACACCAGCAGAGTCGCGTAGGCGTTCACCCCTGCCCCGAGGCCGAGGCCGACTGCGGTCAGGATGGAAGTCATCGCGGGATCGTCACCACGGCCGCTCTCGATTCACGATACTCGCCCGGCAGGCGGGTCATGGCGCGCTCCGCCTCCTCCCGCGTGGCGAAGCGGCCCCAGAACAGCCGGTAGCACGATCGATCCTTCAACGTGATGGGAATGAACCACACCTGATCCCCCCCGCTTCCCCGCAGCGCCTTGGTGACATTTGACGGCTCGCAGACGATGGCGAACTGCACCGTGAAATTGCCCGCCGGCGCCGCGGCGAACTCCCGCGCCATCGCGTCGTAACGCGCGCGGGACCCCACCGCCGGCCCGCTGGCAGCCGCGGCCGGCGGTGGCGCGGGAGGCGGAGACTCCTTGGCCGCCGTCGCCGTCTCCGTCGTGGCGACCTCCGCCGGCGGCGCCGCCTCCGGTGTCGCCGCCTCCGGTGTCGCCGTGAGCGGCTGCGGAGCCTCCGCCGCCTCTCTCGAGGTCCACCAGGCGAAGCCGAAGTAGCCGGCGCCGGCGAGGATGAAGACCACCATCAGGGCGATGAGCAGCCCGTGTCGCCGTTGCGGCTTCTTCTTCTCAGGCGGCTTCGCCGCGCGGCGCCGCGTCATCGTCCCCTCGGCCGATTGTGCCGGGCGAGGCCGCTCCACGGCGGGAGGCGCCTGCGCGGCGATGCCGGCGGCCCCGATCTGCGCCTCGTCGAATCCCCACCCCGGCTCTTGCTCCGGCTCGGCGGGCGGCTCCGGCGACGGCGCCACCGGCGGGCTCGCCCCACGCGGCGCCTCGTCCCACGCCGGCATCGGCGGGAGAGGCGCGACGACCGGCTCATCGGCCGGCGGCACCTGAGGCACGTCGCTGGGCTCGGCGGAGGAGGAGGGCGGCTCATCGTCCATCAGGTCGAACTGCGGAGCCGCTCCGGACCAGACATCGGCGGCATCGGCCACACCGGCGCTCTCGAACCCCATGGCGCCGGGCGCCGCCGCGGCGCTCTTCCGCTGCAGGATCCCGAGGACCGACAGGGCCTGCAGCAGCTTGAAGGCGTTGAAGGTCTCCTGATGCGAAGCGGCGGCCACCTCCGAGGCCGGCCGCACGCCATCCACCTGCATCATGACCGCCTCGGCGTCTTCATTGAGACCAAGCTGGCGAAAGGCCTCCTCATGTCCGTCCGCCTTCTCGAACACGACCGTCCCGCTCTCGAGGGCGCGCTCGAACTTGCCGCGATCCTGGTCCGTGACGATCATCTCCACGACCACCTGCGGCAGGGGGAAGATGGTTCCCTCCTCGCGCTTGGGGAGGTAGTCGGCGACCATGGTGAAGGAGCCGGCGCCCCACTCGCCGACCGAGCGGACCACGTTGATGACCTGGATCCGCCGGGCCCAGGTCAGCTCCTTGCGGGTGATGAAGCCGAGGCCGAGCAGAGCGTCGCCGAGGGTCTCGTTCTCCTTCCGCTTGGCCAGGGCCTGCTTGACGTGCTCCTTGCTGACCTTCCCGGCGCGCATGAGGATCTCGTCGACGCTGTCGGCGCGATCGTTCGTGCTCGCGGAAAGGATGTCCCCTTCCTTGAAGTAGATGATCTTGATGATCCCGTCGTTCTCGAATCGGATGGCGCCGGTGAAGCGCTGGCGCCACAATTCGATCAGGCGATCGGTCAGATGGATGTCTCGGAGTTCGCCTTCTAGATTCATTACCCCCCACCCACCCGGCTCACAGCTCTCGGCTCTCAGCTCTCAGGGTGCCTCAATCTGCAGCGATTATCGCATCGCGTGCAGCTGATCGTAGAGCGTTTGCCCGACTTTTCTGCCGAGAACGTTGATCAGGTCGTGCGCGGAGGCCTGCTTCACGCCGGAGACGCTTCCGAATCGCTCGATGAGAAGCCGTCTTCGCTTCTCGCCGATGCCCGGCAGCTCGTCGAGCTCGCTGCGGAGCGTGCGCTTCGATCTGCGGCGCCGGTGCGCCGCCACGGCGAAGCGGTGCGTCTCGTCGCGCACCATCTGCAGCAACTGCAGCGCCGGATCGCGCCGCTCGAGCCGGATCGGCTCCTCCCGATCCGGAACGTGAAGTTCTTCTTCACGTTTTGCCAGCCCGACGACGGCGATCCCCTCGATCCCGAGACGGTTCAGCGCGGTCAGCGCCGCATTGAGCTGTCCTCGCCCCCCGTCGATCAGGATCAGATCGGGCAGCGGCTTCTCCTCTTCCAGCACCCGCCGGTACCGCCGGTCGACCGCCTCCGCCATCGAGCGGAAGTCGTCCGCCCCCGCCACGGTCCGGATGTTGAAAACGCGGTAGCGGTTCTTGTCGAACTTCCCGCGGTCGAGAACGACCATCCCCGCCACGGAGTCGGAGCCTTGGATGTTGGAGATGTCGAACGACTCGATGCGCTGGATCTCGCCCGCATGGCCGAGGAGCTGTCCGAGCTGTGAGGCGGCGAGCTGGAGGCGATCCTGCTGCGACTTGCGGAAACGCGACTCGTGGGAGAGCCGGGCGTTCCGGTTCGCCAGCGCGATGCGATCGACCCCCTTCCCCCGCTGCGGCACGCGCAGGCCCACTCGCCGACCCGCCTGCTGCGAGAGCCAGGCAGCGAGCAGCTCCTCGTCTTCGATCGGAAAGGGGATCACGATCTCCGGCGGAATGAAGAGATTGTCCTGATAATAGCGCTGCAGCACCTCGCTCACGAAGTAGCCGGGATGATCGAAGTCGACCTTCTCCCAGAAGAGCTCCCGGCGGTCGACAAGGTTGCCGTCGCGGACCACGAAGAGCTGCACGGCCACGTCCCCTCCCTCCTCCCACAGCCCCCAGACGTCGGCATCCTCTGATCCCGCCGAGGCGACCTGCTGCTCGGCCTGCACGCGCTCGACGGTGCGGATGAGATCGCGGTAATAGCCGGCCACCTCGAAATTCTCCTCCGCGGCCGCACGGCTCATCCGCTCGCGCAGCCGCTCCTGGAGCTGCCGGCTCTTCCCGCCGAGGAAGAGCACCACGTCATCGACCATCTCCCGGTACGCCTCCGGTGTGGTCAGACCGGCGACGCACGGCCCGAGGCACTGCTTCATGTCGTAGTAGAGACAGGGGCGGGAGAGGGCGCTCTTGCCGGCGGTGATCTCCAGATCGCAGCTCCGCAGCTTGAACTGGTCGGCGACGAGCTTGAGGAGCCGCCGGGCCGTCCCGGCGAAGAAGGGGCCGTAGAAGACGTCCCCCTTCTTCCGGTCGACGCGGCGCGTGAAGACGACCCGCGGGTAGTCCTCCGAGAGCGTGACCTTGAGGTAGGGATAGGTCTTGTCGTCGCGGAGAAGGATGTTGTAACGCGGCTGGTGCGACTTGATGAGGTTGTTCTCGAGGAGGATGGCCTCCAGCTCGTTGTTGGTGGTGACGAAGTCGATCCCGTCGATCTCCCCCATCAGGGTCATCGTCTTCGTATCGCGAGCCCCCTTCCCCACCAGGTAAGAGCTCACGCGATTCTTGAGGTTTCGGGCCTTGCCGACGTAGATCACCTCTCCCTCGGCGTTCTTGTGGAGGTAGACGCCGGGCCGGTCGGGCAACTCCCGGATGCGGTCCTTGAGGCGGTCGAGGCGGTCGTGGGGAGCCATCGCGATCCGATGTAACAGCAGGCGCGACTCTCGTCATCCTCTGTGCACCTCTGTGCCTTTTGTGACTCTGTGGTTGCTTTTTTCACCACAGAGTCACAGAGGACACAGAGGTACACGGATTACGAATCGTACTGAGGCCATGCTACGATTCGTCCTATGCGCCATGCCCCCCTCCTCTCCGACCTCGAAATCCAGCTCCTCGGGTTGATCCGAGAGGAGGCGCGCAGCGGGTACGCGCTGCGGAAGGTGCTCGAGGCCAGTCCCGGGGCGGTTTACCCGGCCCTGCGGCGGCTGGCGGCGGGGGGGCTGATCGAGGGGCGCGTGGAGGGGGCGGGAGGGCGGCGGAAGGAGACCTTTCGCGTCACGGGCGCCGGGCGGAGGGCGCTGCGGGAGGGGCTCGCCAACCCCAGCCTCGAGGAGCTGCGGCGCGATCCGCAGGGGGTGGCGGCGCGGCTGCGCTTTCTGGAGGGGGCCGCGGCCGCGGCCTTCCTGGCCGAGTACGCCCGCCTCAGCGCCCACTGCGCGTCGGAGCTGAAGGGGCAGCCGGGCCTCGCCGCCCAGCACGACGCCGCCCTCTACTCGGCCCGCTCCCGGTGGGCCGCGGCGGCGGCGAAGCGGCTCACGGTCCGAAGCGGCTGAGGAACTCGCCGGCGGCGTTGCGGAACTCGTCGGACCACTCGTGGCCACCCTCGAAGGTGCAGACGGTCACCTCGGTGACGGGGCGAAGGGTGTCGAGATCGCGGGCCAGCCGCTCCTCCGCGTACCAGTCGTCGCGGCTGCCGCGGCCGACGAGCACCGGCGGGAGGGCCGCCCCTGCCGCAGCGACGTCGGGGGGGACATCACCGGCCAGGACGATCAGGCCGTCGGCGGGAGCGGCGAAGGCGGCGGCGCGGTAGGCCATGGCCACCCCCTGCGAGAAGCCGGCGAAGACGAGGGTGGCGCCGCCGGTCGTGCCGCGCCAGATCGTGGCGAGGGCGCGGCGGATGTACTCGACGTTATCGGCGATGGCCAGCTCCCGGTCGAGGCGGGTCATCCAACTGGCGACGATGTCCTCGCCGCCGCCGCGGCGCGAGTAGAAGGGATGCAGGGCCTGGATGGCCGCCACCGACCACGACTCGATGCCGGGGATCTTCTGCAGATCGAGGATGTGCCGCTCGGCGTTCTCCCCGTAGCCGTGAAAGCCGGCCAGGAGACGCTCATCGGAGCGGTGCTCGTAGAGGACGCGGCCGTGGACCACCGCTTCGACGGTGCGCACTTCCATGGCCGGCGAGTTTAAACTGCCCCGCGCGTGCACGCGATCCTGGTCATCCCCTGCTACGACGAAGAGCATCGCCTACCGGTGGACGCCCTTCGCCGCTTTCACACCGGCGCCGCCCGGGTCGAGTTCTGCCTGGTGAACGATGGCAGCCGCGACGGGACGCTGGGCCTGCTCGAGTCGCTGCAGCGGGAGGACCCGTCGCGCTTCACCGTGCTGAACCTGGAGCGCAACCGGGGGAAGGCGGAGGCGGTGCGGCGGGGCATCCTCCACGCCGCCGGGCGCCATCCCGACTTCGCCGGCTTCTGGGACGCCGACCTGGCCACGCCGCTGAGTGAGCTCGCGGCGTTCTTCGAGGTCTTCCGCGAGCGGCCGGAGGTGGCGATGGTCTTCGCCGCGCGGGTGCGCCTGCTGGGACGCCAGATCAGTCGCCGTCCCACCCGCCACTACGTGGGGCGGGTGGGCGCCACGCTCATCTCCTCGTCGCTGGGACTGGCGATCTACGACACGCAGTGCGGCGCGAAACTCTTCCGGCTCACGCCGGAGGTGCGGGCCCTCTTCGACGATCCCTTCCTGTCGCGGTGGATCTTCGACGTCGAGATCATCGCCCGCTACGTCCAGGCCCACGGCCGCGACGCCGCGGCGCGCGCCATCTACGAGCTGCCCATCATGGAGTGGCACGACGTGAAGGGGTCGAAGGTGGGAGCGGTGGATTTTCTGAGGGCGCTGCGGGATCTGTGGAGGATTCATCGGGCGTATGGGAGAGAGGGCTCGGGGCTCAGGGCCCGGGGCTCGGAGTAGAGTGGGTCTTCTCGCGCGACAAGAGCCGCCATCTCCGAGCCCCGAGCCCTGAGCCCAGCAAGCTCGACGTCGATCAACGGTCACGCGTTGGCGGAATCACGAGATGGGCCGATTCCGGGGCGATCTGCACGGTGGCCGAGGCGCCGGAATTGAACGCCAGATAGTCGCTCTCCACCCCGTCGCTGAAGATGACGCCGTGCTGAGGCATCTGGGATTCGAGCTTCAAGACGCTTTGATCATCGACGGTTCCGGCGGCGATGTCCGCTCCCGAGCCGCGGCTGACGAAGGGTTCGCGGACCACGAAGATCAGTCTTCTCTCGTCCCACTCGACCTCGGGCCGGCGAACGAGGTCCGGCTGTGACCCGGCCAGGGCGCCGACGGCAGCGGCCATGTTGAAAACGGAGCTCAGCCAGCCCGTCGAACCGGCGCCGGTGGACACGAGCACCCCACTGGATGACTGGTTCTCGCTGCGATCCTGAAAGCTGATGCGGTAGCGCGCCGAGACGTGGCTGCGCGCACCGATGAAGAAATCGTTGAACGCGAGCAGACGCTGCCGGTCCTGGAGGACGACCTCCGCCATGGTGATCGGACGCCCTGCCGCCGTCCCGCTCATCAGGTCTCTGACTCCGCAGGCGGCGTTCCGGGGAGTGAAGGGCAGGAGGATTCCATCGAAGCGCGACGGGTCTGGATTGACTCCGACGATCGGCCGGCCGCCGACGTACTTGGCAGCATTGGCGACCAGACCGTCCTGTCCGACGGCAACGATGACCTGGTGCTCGCCGAACACGAAGTTCGGCATGAAGAAACGGTCGATGACCTGGACCTTGGTGATGCTCTCCAGACTGCTCTGGACCTCGTCGAGCGCACGGCGGTAGTTCGAATCCTCGATCTCGTAATCGCTGAAATCCCCTCCCGCATGCTCGATGTAGAACTTCGCCTGTGCGCGTGTATTGAATCGCCGGACCAGCTCTTCCAGGCGCGTACTTCGGCGAACGACGATCGCCTTCTCGACCCTCATCTCGTCTGATCGGAAAGAAGAGTGTTCAGCAGATCAGGAGAGATGTTGAGCGTCCCGATCTTCTGGGCGTTCTCGGCCAGCTCGAGGAAGCCGTGGGCGATCGCCACCCGGGGATCCGCGCCGCCGCCGGCGAGCGCGAGCAGCGTCCTCCAGTCCATCTCCTTGAGTGGCCGAAGGTTGGCCTGCATGGCGTACGAACGGGTGTCCGCGGCTTTGCGATCATTCTCGGACTGCAGATCCACGAGGGCGGCGCGCCTTTCCTCGACGGCGATCTCGGTCTGAATCTGCGTCTCCCGGATCTGCCGCTTCTTCTCCTCCACGGCGATCTCGGTGCTCAACTCGCTCTCTTTGATCTTTCTCTCTTCGGCCACGGCGTGGTTCCGCCGGGCATAAATGGCCAGGTCGGATTCCTGCTGCAGTGCCTCGCGGGCCGTGGCCTCCAGTGCCCGGGCCATCTCCGGCGTCGCGGCCACGGAAATGATCGAGACCGTCAGCGGTTCCACGCCGAGCGCCTGGACCGCCGGCGAGGTCTGCAGGGCCTTCATGATCGAGTTGCCGATGGCCGGCCCGGCGCGCAGCGCCTCTTTCAACGTCATGCTCTGCACCAGCGCTCCGGTGGCCACCTCGGACTCATTGATCAGACGCTGCCCGACTTTCTCCGGATCCTTGCTGGTGTAGGAGCCCGCGGCGTTCACCGCGAAGTCGAGTAGCTCGGCCAGTTTTCGAGGTGCCGTGACTCGATAGGTGAGCTGACCCTGAATGGTGATGGTCTGGAAATCCTCGGTGACCTGATTGAAGACGAATGAAAGATCGGAGCTTCCTAGTGGAACGGCGACGATGCTGGAGGTGGGAACCCAGTAGAAGAATGACAGGCCCGGTCCCTCCCGCCTGACCTTTCCATTGGCGTAGTGCACCACGTACTCCATCGGCCCGAATTTGGCGAAACTGAACATCCAAGTCCTCCTTCCCGGCTTCCGGATCGGCGTCGGTGGGAAGAGGACGGCCAGATCCGATTTCTTGATTCGAGGGGCGGTCAGCGTGGCGCCGCACTTCCGGCAGTAGACGGCAGCGGTCGGCGCAACATTCTCCGGAACGCGGTTCTTGGCGCCGCAGGTCGCACATCGCTTGATCACGGATCGGGGAAGGATAACGCAGGAAGATCACCTGGCGTACCGGTGCCGCCACCCGGTAAAATCTCCATTCATGCGTACTCGAGCCTTTGCGGCAATCGCGCTCGTCGTGATGTCGGTCCGATGCGCCACGATCGATCGCGGCCCGATGCAGCGGGTGTTCATCGACTCCGACCCGCCGGGCGCCTCGGTCGAGCTGGAGAAATGCGGCGCGAGCGAGGCGGAGCGGAAGACGCCGGCCACCTTGCTCCTTCCGCGTCGCGTGAAGCGCTGCACCGTCCTTCTTCTCCACGATGGCTATGTCCCGGCGCGCGTCATGCTCGAGCGCCGGTACTCGCCGCGACCAGTGGCCGAGGATGGCATTGCGGTCGTCGACGCGCTCTGCGACCCGGACCTCATCGGCTGCGACACTCTCTCGGATCTGATCATCGTCGGAACGGTCGGCGCTCTCTTATGGGGCGTAGGAAAGGGTGTGGACGCGATCGCGGGCTCGAATTACCAGCTCGAGCCGCGCGACGTTCTGGTGACGCTCCAGCCGGACGGCCTCACACGAAGATCCGCAACTCCTTGAGCTCCCGCAACCGGTCCCTGATCTCCGCCGCCTTCTCGAACTCGAGGTTCTTGGCGGCCTCCTTCATCTCCTTCTGCAGGCGGCTGATGGTCTTGTCGATGTCCTCGTCGGCCACCTGCTCCAGCCGCGACTTCGGCGCGCCGGGGATCTCGAAGTAATCGAGGTTGGCCATCTTCACCAGGTCGGAGTCGACGGCCTTGATGATGGTGGCCGGCTCGATGCCGTGATCGAGGTTGTACCGGCGCTGGATCTCCCGGCGCCGGTCCGTCTCATCGATGGCCGCCCGCAGCGAGTCGGTGATCCGGTCGGCGTAGAGGATGGCCACCCCGTTGATGTTGCGCGCGGCGCGGCCGATGGTCTGGATCAGCGAGGTCTGCGAGCGGAGGAAGCCCTCCTTGTCGGCGTCGAGGACCGCTACGGCCGAGCACTCCGGGATGTCCAGTCCCTCCCGCAGCAGGTTGATCCCCACCAGCACGTCGTACGTGCCGATGCGGAAGTCGCGCAGGATGGCGATCCGCTGCAGCGTCTCCACGTCGGAGTGGAGGTAGTTGACCTTGATGCCGAGCTCCATCAGGTAGCGCGTCAGGTCCTCCGCCATCCGCTTGGTCAGCGTGGTAACCATGACCCGCTCGTTCCTCCCCATCCGCTCCCGGATCACGGCGATGAGGTCGTCGACCTGCCCCTTCACCGGCTTGACGACGATGTCGGGATCGAGCAGCCCGGTCGGACGGATCACCTGCTCCACGTAGTGCCCGCCCGTCTTCTCCAGCTCGTACGGTCCCGGCGTCGCCGAGACGTAGAGCACCTGCCGCAGCTTCCCCTCGAACTCCTGGAAGCTGAGCGGCCGGTTGTCGATCGCGCTCGGCAGGCGGAAGCCGTACTCCACGAGCGTCTCCTTCCGGGCCCGGTCCCCCCCCCACATGGCCCGCACCTGGGGGATCGTCTGGTGCGACTCGTCTACGACCAGTAGAAAATCCTTCGGAAAGTAGTCGATCAACGTCGGCGGCGGCTCGCCCGGCGCCCGCCCCGAGAGGTGCCGCGAGTAGTTCTCGATCCCGTTGCAGTACCCCATCTCGGCGATCATCTCCAGGTCGAACATCGTCCGCTGCGAGAGCCGCTGGGCCTCGAGGAGCCGGTCGTTGGCGCGGAGGAAGGCCACGCGCTCGTCGAGCTCGGTCCGGATGTTCTCCATCGCCTCCATCAGCCGCTCGCGCGGGGTGACGTAGTGCGTCCGCGGGTAGACGGCCAGCCGGTCGTACGAGCCGCTGCTCCGGCCGGTGATGGGGTCGATGCGCGACATCTTGTCGATCTCGTCGCCGAAGAACTCGATGCGCACGGCGTCGTCCTCGTAGGCAGGCCAGATCTCGAGCACGTCGCCGCGCACGCGGAACGTGCCGCGCCCGAGGTCGTAGGGAGTGCGCTCGTACTGCATCTCCGTCAGGCGGCGGAGATAGTCGGTCATCGGTTTCTCCACTCCCCTCTCGAAGAAGAGGAGCATGCCGTAGTACAGCTCCGGCTCGCCGATGCCGTAGATGCAGGAGACGGAGGCGACGATGATCACGTCGCGGCGCTCGAAGAGCGATTTCGTCGCAGCGAGCCGCAGCTTGTCGATCTCGTCGTTCTTGGTCATCTCCTTCTCGATGTAGAGATCGGTCTGCGGGATGTAGGCCTCGGGCTGGTAGTAGTCGTAATACGAGACGAAATACTCGACGCGGTTCTCGGGGAAGAAGTTTTTGAACTCCTGGTAGAGCTGCGCGGCGAGGGTCTTGTTGTGACTCAGGACCAGCGTCGGCCGGTTCACGGCCTCGATCACCTTGGCCACGGTGAAGGTCTTGCCCGACCCGGTGACGCCGAGCAGGACCTGGTCGCGCCGGCCGCGGTTGAGCCCGTCGACGAGCTGATGAATGGCCTCCGGCTGGTCGCCCTGCGGCTGGAACGGGGAGAGGAGGGTGAAGTCCATGTTCGTTGGCTGGGGTCGTTAACCGGCCACTCCCGCTGCCTTCCGCGCGATCTCCGTGAGGCGCTCGATCTCGGCCGGCGTGACCTTCCTGTCGGCCATCGCCTTCTGCATGGCCTGAAGAAACGGCTGCACTTCCTGGGCCGACACTCGCGACTCCCTCAGGCTCTCGCGCATCGCTTCCACCTCGGCGTCGAAGGCGGCTTTCCGCGCTTCGGTCACCTCGGGCGTCACCATCCCCTTCAACTCGCCGAGTGTTATTCCGAGGACCAGGTCGATAGCGGCGCCCAGACGCGGTCCGGTGAGCAGAGCGCCGCCGGTAAAAAGGACCAGCAAAAAGAGCGTCGCAGCCCCTCCGCAGCCCCAGGGGACCCAACTTGGGAAAATCGGCTTGACCTCGGAAAGGGGGGCGGAATAATAGTCGGCCGGCAACCGGAAGGCCAGTCCTGAATCACCGGGTTGCGCGGGCGAAGTGACAGGCTCGTCGAAATTTCCGGTGGGCATCGAGCGGGAAGAATGTATCATGGCACCGCTCCGATTTCGGGTACGCCCATCACCGATCTGAAGGGACGAAGAGTCGATGCCTCCGCTATCGAAAGTGACGGTTCTGATCCTCGATGACAACCCGCTCGTGCTGAAGCTGGGCCGGGCCCTGCTCGAGCGAGAAGGATGCACCGTTCTCACGGCGTCGAGCTGGATCGAGTTCAATCACGTCCTGGCCGGGAACACGCCCGACATCATTTTTCTCGATGTCAACCTTCCCAGCATCAAGGGGAACCGTCTCAGCGAAGTGCTCAAGTCGCAGTCGAACAAGAAGGACATCCCCATCGTCCTGATCTCCGACCTTCCCGAGAAGTCGCTGGAAGAGATGTTCCCCAGCTCGGGCGCGAACGCCTGGATGCGCAAGCCGCTCACACGCGACAAGATGGTCGACATGATCAATCGCTACGTGCCGGCGCGCTGACGCGCGGCGCCGGCGCTCGGAGACTCCTAAGTCGGTTAACGGTTAACGGTTAACGGTTAACGAAGCGTGTCAGCAACAGTTCGTTAACCGTTAACCGTTAACCGGGTTAGAAGGCCCCGGAGGCTCCTGCTCCGCCGGCGCCGGCGCCTCCTCCTCCCACTCCGGCGCCGGGCTTTCCGCTCCCTCGCCCGACATGGCCGAGGCGTCGTCGGCGGCCATGATGGGCTCGGATTCCTTCGGCTGGTAGAAGGCCCGTTGCATGTAGTAGGGCAGCTTGCCGACCGCCACCATCTCCCCGCTGCAGTCCTGGTCGGGCTCCTGCCCGGTGATGAAGGCGGCGGTGACCACTCGGGTGCAGGGTCCCACGCCGCGGCGGCCGCTGCGGAGATCCATCGGCACGATGACCACGCCGGGCGGCGCCTCGAACTCCCTGGCGGTGCCCGTGCGGAGGTTCCGCTCCTCGAACTGCCGGAAGATATCGATCCAGATGGGAAGGGCCGTGGCCGACCCCGTGGCGCCGCCGCCGAGGGAGCGGCTCGGGTCGTCGTAGCCCATCCACACCCCGACGGTGAACTCGGGCGAGAAGCCGATGAACCAGCCGTCGGTGTATCCGTTGGTGGTCCCGGTCTTGCCGGCCAGCGGTTCGGCCAGCCGGTTCGCCGCGTAGGCGGTGCCGCGGTCGATGGTCCCTTTCAACATGTAGGCGACCTCGTAGGCAACCTGCGGCTGGGTCGCCTCCGACAATTCCGCCGGCGGCTCCTCCAGGACGCGTCCCGAGTGGTCGGTGATGCGGGTGATGCGGCGCGGCTTGACGTACACGCCGTGGTTGACGAAGACGTTGTAGGCGGCGGTCATCTCCAGCGGAGAGACTCCCGCGGAACCGAGGGCCAGCGAGGGATAGGGCGGCAGATCGGCGGTGATGCCGACGCGCCGGGTGAAGTCGATGACGTGATCGATCCCGGCCATCATCAGCGTCTTCACCGCCGGAATGTTGATGGACAACTCCAGCGCCCGCTGGATGGTGACGATCCCGGCGTACCGTCCGCCGTAGTTCTTCGGCGTGTAGGAGGTCGCGGCGTCCTGGCGAATCTCGATGGGGGCGTCGAAGAGCGTGTCGGCGGGAGTGAGCCCTTTCTCGAAGGCGGCGGCGAACACCAGAGGCTTGAACGACGAGCCGGTCTGCCGTCGCGACTGCGTGGCCCGGTTGAACTTGGAGAGGTAGTAGCTATACCCGCCCGCCAGCGCCCGGATCTCCCCCGACTTCACGTCGAGGACGACCGCCGCCCCCTGCACCTGCGGGAGCTGGTCGAGCACCCAGCGCTGCTGCTTCGACCTGGCGTCCTCGGTCTGCCGGACGTGCACCAGGTCGCCCGCGCGCAGCATCCCCTCCATGCTCTTGCGCCGCGTCCAGGCGAAGGCGTCGGGAGGAAGCACGATCTCGTCCTTCCCCACCCGGACTTTCACGTTCTGACGCCGGACCTCGGTGACCACTGCCGGATAGAGCTGATCGAGCGCGTCCTCCGCGTTCGTCCAGGCCGGATCGCGGTAGCTCTCCGGATCGAGTCCCTCGGCGATTAGATTCCGGGCCGGCTTCCGGAACCCGCGGCGCTGGTCGAAGGCCCGCAGTCCGCGCTGCAGCGCCGTCTCCACGATCTGCTGAATCTGCAGGTCGAGCGTCGTGTGCACGCGCAGCCCGCGCTGGTAGAGGTTCTCCACGCCGAATCGCTCGCTGTGCTCGATGTACTGCCGGACCTCCTCGGCGAAGTAGGCGCCGATCTTCGGCATCTCCTCCTTGTACGTGCCGAGGACGATCGGCGCGGCCAGGGCCTGCTGGTACTGATCGCGGCTGATGTATCTCTCGTCGACGAGGCGCCACAGGACGTGGTTGCGACGGCGTTTCGCGGCCTCCGGATTGATCAGGGGGCTGTAGGAGCCGGGCCGGCGGATCAGGCCGGCGATGAGGGCGGCCTCGGTCAGCGTCAGGTCCCTGGCGTGCTTGCCGAAGTAGAAGCGCGAGGCCTGCTCCACACCGTAGGCCCCGTGCCCGAAATAGACCTGGTTGGCGTAGAACTCGAAGATCTGGTCCTTGGGAAAGTCCTTCTCGATCTGCACGGAGAGGAAGGCCTCGTTGATCTTGCGCCGGAAGCTCTTCTCCGGCGTCAGGAAGATCATCTTCGCGAGCTGCTGAGTGATGGTGGAAGCGCCCTCCAGCTTCTTCCGGGCAATGATGTCTTTGAGGGCGGCGCGGGCGATGGCCTTCGGATTGATGCCGCCGTGGCGATAGAACTCCGCGTCCTCGGTGGCGACGATGGCGTTGACCAGGTGCGGGGACATGTCCTTCTTCCCGACGATGATCCGCTTCTGGATGGAGTACTCGGCGTAGGCCACGCCGTGCCGGTCGAAGATCCGGGTGATGATGGCCGGCTGGTAATCGGCCAGCGCCTTGACCGTCGGCACCCGGATGGCGTGGGCCGAGAGAAACCCCGCCGGGACCCCGAGTACCACGGCCACGAAGAGGATCAGAAGGCGGGATCGGATTCGGGACATGTGATTTCAGTTTATCCTGAGGCCGGAGGGCCGAAGGATTTCCCGTTGCACCCGCGCGGATGTCGCGACAGAGGAAGGCCTCGCAGGTGCACCGGAGATCCTTCGCTTCGCTCAGGATAAACTATACGCATGTCCTCGGTTCCCATGAGCTCACCGACCCCCGACTGGAGCCGTCTGGTGGGGGACTCACTCAAGAACAACGGCGTCTGGCACACCTATGCCAAGCTGATCGAGGCCCGGAACACCTATCCGGCCGACTTCGCTCTGCGCGGGTACGTCGAGATCGTCCGCAACGCCATCGTCAAACAGTTCCTGGAACAGCCCCGGGGAATGCAGGCGGTGCCGAAGCTGAGCGCGGAATTCCTGTCGAACTTCGACCAGTTCAACCTCAGCGCGCAGGAGGGCTATCTGGTCTCGCTCATCGACGGCCGCCTCGATCTCTCGAAGCTGCTGATCCTCAGCCCGTTCGACCAGTTCACCACGCTGTTCAACCTGGCCAAGCTCCAGCACGAGCGCGCCATCACGGTTCCGCAATGACGGCATTCGCAACGGATCTCCTCGACAAGCTGCCCATGGCCATCGCCATCGTCAACGATACGGGCCACATCGAGTATCACAACGCCGAGTTCACCGAGAATTTCGGGGTGGACGTGGCCTGGATCCGCGACGCCGCGCGGACCGTGGCCGGCGAACGCGGCTGGCTGCAGGCCTTTTTCATGGACGGGTCCGAACAGCGGACTATCGACGTAGAGGTGGAAGGACGGATTTACCGTGTCGACAAGATCATGAACGTCGCCCAGAACGGGGCCGGAGCGGGGGTGGCGCTCTCCTTCGAGGATGTCACCGCGCAGCGGCAGGCCGAACAGGCCAAGTCCGACTTCACCGCGCAGATCGTCCATGACCTGCGCGGGCCTCTCTCCGGGATCCAGGGCACGCTGGAGTTCGTGCTCTCCCAGGAGGCCGCCAAGCTCGACGCCATGTATACCGACCTCCTCAACGAGGCCCAGCACGAGTCCGAGCGGATGATGAATCTGATCAACGAGATTCTCGACTTCTCGAAGATCCAGTCGGGAAACTTCGCCGTCGAGTCCGAGCCGGTGCGCGTGGCGGGCCTGCTCAAGCGGGCCATCCGCAGCCTCCAGTCGGTCGCCTCCCGCGACGAGATTTTCCTCATCAGCGCCCACGGTCGCGACGTGCCGCAGATCATCGGCAGCGTGGAGAAGCTGACCCAGGCCATCATCAACCTGATCTCGAACTCGCTGAAGTTCACGCCCAAGAAGGGCCTGGTCTCGGTCGGGGCGCAGATCGTCCGCAACGACGAGATGCCCGAAGCCATCGTCATCACCGTCACCGACAGCGGCATGGGCATCAAACCCGGCGACCTGCAGAAGCTCTTCGAGAAGTACAAGCAGACCGCCAACAAGTCTCTCCGGGGTGGCGGCGGAACGGGCCTCGGCCTCTATATCGTCAAGCAGATCATCGAGGCCCACGGCGGCCAGGTCACCGTCGCCAGCATCGAGGGCGTCGGCACCAGCATGGTCCTGACACTGCCCGTCAAGCGCGCCGCGTGAGCGGGCGCTCCAGCACCAGGTCCGTCTGCACGTCCTTCCCCACGACGAACGGCGCCGTCCCCACCTCCCGGAAGCCCTGCTTGCGGTAGAACGCGAGGGCGCGGTCGTTCCGCTCCCACACCCCCAGCCAGAGCGTTCCGGCGCCTAGGCCGGCCGCGACGCGCTCGACCTCCCCCATCAGCATCTGCGCCACGCCGCTGCCGTGGTGCGCTTTCTCCACGTAGAAGCGCATGATCTCCACGGGCCCCCGACCGGTGACGCACGGCGGCGGCTCTCCCGAGCGCACCTGCGCGTAGCCGATAAGGGCGCCCGCCTCGGCCAGCAACGTGATGATGGCGGGGTCCTCGGTCTCGGCCCGCTGGCGGCTCTCGGTGTAGGCCCCGGCGAGGAACGCCTCCATGTCCTCCGCCGAATTCGACCGCGCGAAGGTGTCATGGAAGATCCGCGCCGCCAGCTCCGCCAGCGCCGCCGCGTCGGCCGTTCTCGCGCGGCGGATCGTCACCGGCATACGGCGTCGATCCCGTAGGCGATCTCCTCCTCGGTCACATCGCCGGCGACGACGCAATCGCCGATGCGGCGCGGAAAGACCATGACCCGCGAAGTGCCGGTGTTCTTCTTGTCGTGCTCGGCCGCCGCCAGGACCGCGCGGCGGTCGAGGCGCGGCACCGGCGCCGGCTCGTAGCCGAGGATGGTCCGCTCGATGCGCGCCGCTTCCTCGCGGCCGAGCAGTCCCCGCCGCACGGCGATGGCGTTCGCGCCGATCATTCCCCACGCCACCGCCTCCCCATGCGTCATCCCTTCGTACTGCATCGCCGCCTCGAGCCCGTGGCCGATGGTGTGCCCGTAGTTGAGAAGCCGCCGGAGATCCGCTTCCCGCTCGTCGGCCGAGACGATGCGGGCCTTCACGCCGATTTTCCTGCGAACGAGCTCATCGATGACAACAGGCTGCCGGGCCAGAACTGCCTGGCGATCCCTCTCGAAGAGCTCGAACAACTGCGGATCGCCGATCACGCCCCCCTTGAGCGCCTCGTAGATGCCGCTGAGCAGCTCACGCGCCGGCAGGAAATCGAGAACCGCCGTATCGGAGACGACCGCCTGCGGCGGGTAGAAGCTGCCGATGAGGTTCTTCCCCTTCGGATGGTTGACGGCGAGCTTGCCGCCGATGGAGCTGTCGACCTGCGCCAGCAGCGTGGTCGGGACGTGAACCAGGTCGATGCCCCGCAGGAAGATCGACGCGGCGAAGCCGGCCGTATCGCCGACCATGCCGCCTCCCACGACCACGGCCATCGAGTCCCGCCTCGCACCCCGATCGAGCAGAGCGGTCACGACCGACTCCGCGGTGGCCAGCGTCTTGTGTGCTTCCCCCTCGGCGATGGTGACGATGCCGGCGGCCGGCTCGAACGATCGCGCCACGGGAACGCCGAACCGCTCCCGCAGCGACTCGGACGTGATCACGAACACCCGCCCGCGCGCTCGAACCAGCGACCCCACGCGATCGAGCAGGCCCCGCTCCACGAACACCGGATAGGAGGCGGAGGCCTGGTGGATCGCGATGAAAGGATGAATCGCCTCGTTCATCCCTCCTCCCTCATCCCTTCACGGTGATGCCCAGCTCAGCGAGCTGTTTTGCGTCCACACCCGACGGCGCCTCGCTCATCAGGTCCTGTGCCCGTGTCGTTTTCGGGAAGGCGATGACGTCCCGCAGCGAGTCGGCGCGAGCCATGAGCATGACGATCCGGTCGACGCCGAGGGCGATCCCTCCGTGCGGCGGCGCTCCGTAGCGGAAGGCCTCCAGAAGGAATCCGAAACGGTCCTTCGCCTCCTCATCGCTGACGCCAAGCGCGCGGAACATGCGCGACTGTACGTCGGGCCGGTTGATGCGGATGCTCCCGCCGCCGAGCTCCAGCCCGTTCAGCACCACGTCGTACGCGCGCGCCATCGCCGAGCCGGGGTCGCTCTCCAGCTTGTCGAGGTCGCCCGGCGCCGGCGAGGTGAAGGGGTGATGGCGGGCGAAGTACCGCCCCGTCTCCTCGTCCCATTGAAACAGGGGGAAATCGGTGACCCAGAGGAAGTCCCACCGCTCGGCGGGAATCAGACCCTGCTCGCGGGCGACGCGCAGGCGCAACTGCCCGAGCACGTCCCAGACCGTGGTGGTGCTGCCCGCCACGAGGAGCGCGAGGTCGTTCTCCCCCGCTCCCAGGGCCGTCCGGAGCGCGTCGAACGCGGCCTCGTCGAGAAACTTCCGGATCGACGACCCCTTCTGCGCGTCGAACTTGATCCACACCAGGCCCGATGCGCCGAGCTTCTTCGCCTCTTCCGTCAGCTCGTCGATGCGCTTTCGCGAGAGCGACGCTCCTCCCTGCACGATGATGCCGCGGACGGTTGCCGCGGCGCGGAAGGGCTCGAAGGGAGTGGCCCTCGCCACTTCGGTGATGTCGATCAGCTCCATGCCGAACCGGGTGTCGGGGCGGTCGATGCCGAAGCGATCCATGGCGTCCTGCCAGCGGATCCGCGGGAAGGGCCTGGTCACCGGGATGGAAGCCAGCGGGAAGATCTCGGCGAAGAGGCCTTCGATCAGGCCGTAGACGAACTCCTCGTCGATGAACGAGGCCTCGACATCGACCTGGGTGAACTCCGGCTGGCGATCGCGCCGCAGATCCTCGTCGCGGAAGCAGCGGGCGATCTGGAAGTACCGCTCCAGGCCGGAGACCATCAGGAGCTGCTTGAAGATCTGCGGCGACTGAGGAAGGGCGTAGAACATGCCGCGGTGGACGCGGCTGGGCACCAGGTAGTCGCGCGCCCCCTCCGGGGTCGACCTCGTCAGGATCGGCGTCTCGATCTCCAGGAACCCGCTGCGGTTCATGTACTCCCGGACGGCGAAGACCACCTGGTGGCGCAGCATCAGGTTCCGCGTCAGGGGAGCACGGCGGAGGTCGAGATAGCGGTACTGGAGCCGCAACTCCTCGGCGGCGTCCGTCTCGTCCTCGATCATGAACGGCGGGGTGTCGGCGCGGTTGAGGATCTCGATCTTCGACGCCACCACCTCCACCTCGCCTGTCGGCAGCTTCGGGTTGCGGCGCTCCTCCAGCCGGCTCACCACCTCCCCCTCCACGAGGACGACATACTCGGAGCGCACCTCCTTCGCCGCGGCGATGACGCTCGCCTCGGAGGTCAGCTTCTGGTCCGCGACCACCTGGCAGAGGCCGCTGCGGTCGCGGAGGTCGATGAAGATCAGCTCGCCGAAGTCGCGCTGCTTCTGGACCCAGCCGGCCAGGACGACCTTCCGGCCGACGTGTTCTTTTCTGAGCGTGCCTGCGTGGGTGCGATTCATGGTCTCAGAGCTCAGAGCTTCAAATACTCGTTCTTGTACTCGACGTAGACCCTCCACCCCCGATCCATCCGGGCCAGCTCCTCCGGCTTCAGGTCGCGCTTGACCTTGGCCGGGACCCCGGCCACGAGCGTGCGGGGCGGAACTTCCATTCCTTCCTGGACGAGGGCGCCGGCGGCGACGAGCGCGTACTCGCCGATCACCGCGTGGCTGAGAACCTTGGCCCCGATGCCGATCAGCGCACCGCGGCCGATGGTGCACCCGTGCACGACCGCGGCGTGACCAACGGTCACCTCCTCGCCGATCACCGCAGGGCCGGTGCCGTGCTCCACGTGCACGACCGAGTTGTCCTGGATGTTGGTCCGCGCGCCGACGCGGATGACGTGGATGTCCCCTCGCAGGACGGTCCCGAACCAGACGGAGCTGTCCTCGCCGAGCTCGACCTCACCGATGAGGATGGCGTTCTCCGCCACGAAGCAGCGCGCGCCCAGCCGCGGCTCTTTTCCGGCATACGGCCGCAGAATCATGGCGGCGGACTTTAGCACGGGGCGCGGGCGGGCTCGCCGGCACTCCACTCCCGCTCGTAGGTGAGGAAGCTGTAGGGCCAGGCGTTCTTCTCGTCGGACTCGAGGTGCTCGGCGTCGACCAGCTTCCATTCCGCGACGTCGTCGAACTCGGGGAAGAACGTGTCCCCCTCGAACTCGGAGTGGATACGCGTCAGATACATCCGGTCGGCGCGATGGAGCGTCTGCGCGAAGATCTCCGCTCCCCCGGCGATGAAGATCTCCTCGTCGCCCGCCGCCTCGGCCTTGCTGATCGCCTCCTCCACCGAGCGCGCCACCGCCACCCCTTCGGGGGAGAAGCCGGCGTCGCGCGTGACCACCGCGGTGATGCGTCCCGGCAGCGGCTTGCCCATCGATTGGAACGTCTTCCGCCCCATGATCACGTGATGACCCATGGTCAGGCTCTTGAAGCGCTTCAGGTCGGCGGGCATGTGCCAGGGAAGCCGGTTGTCGAGCCCGATCACGTCGTTCGCCGAGAGGATGGCGATGATCGAGACCGTCATACCGCGATGGGAGCTTTGATGCTCGGGTGAGGGTCGTAGTTCTCCAGCGTGAAGTCGCTGAACCTGAACTCGAAGATGGAGCGGACCGCCGGGTTGAGGCGCATCGACGGCAAGGGGCGCGGGTCGCGCCCGAGCTGTGTCCGCGCCTGCTCGAGGTGGTTGGTGTAGAGGTGCGCGTCGCCGAACGTGTGCACGAATTCGCCGGGCTGGAGATCGCAGACCTGGGCCACCATCAGCGTCAGCAGCGCGTAGGAGGCGACGTTGAAGGGAACGCCCAGGAAGACATCAGCGCTGCGCTGATAGAGCTGGCAGGAGAGCCGTCCGTTGGCGACGTAGAACTGGAACAGCGCGTGGCACGGCGCCAGCGCCATCTCCTCCAGCTCTCCCACGTTCCAGGCGCTGACGATGAGCCGCCTAGAATCGGGATTCCTCCTGATCTCCTCCACCACCTGGCTGATCTGGTCGATGTGCCGCCCGCCGCTGGCCGGCCAGGAGCGCCACTGCCGGCCGTAGATCGGCCCGAGCTCGCCGCCCTCGCCGGCCCACTCATTCCAGATCGTGACCTTGTTCTCGTTGAGAAAACGGACATTCGTGTCGCCGGCCAGGAACCACAGCAGCTCGTAGATGATCGAGCGGAGGTGCAGCTTCTTCGTCGTCAGCAGCGGAAAGCCAGCGCCGAGGTCGAACCGCATCTGGTACCCGAACACGCTCAGGGTCCCCGTCCCCGTCCGATCCGATTTCGGCGTGCCGTTCTCCAGGACGTGGCGGACGAGGGAGAGGTAGGGCTGCATAAGGTCATTATGCGATGAGTCCGGAGCCGATGTCTTACACTACCCCGTCCTGATGCTGACCTACCGCTCCGGGATCCTTCACATCGGCGAGCATTCGGCGGTCGACCTGGCGGCGCGATTCGGCACGCCGCTCTACGTCTACGATGCCGCCGTCATCGAGGCGCAGACCGCCAGGATCAAGCGAGCCTTCTCCCGGCTCCCCTTCCGGCCGTTCTACGCCATGAAGGCCAACGGGAACCTCTCGATTCTGCGTCTCATCCGGGAGCATCGGTTCGGCTGCGACGCGGTCTCGCCGGGTGAGATCCACCTGGCCCGGCGCGCCGGCTTCGACCCGGAGGAGATCTGGTTCACCTGCTCGAGCGTCTCCGACGACGACCTCCGCGCGGTCGGCGACCCGCGGATCGTGATCAACGTGAATTCGGTCTCGGAGATCGACCGCTGCCTGGCCCTCGACCTGTCCAATCCCATCGCCCTGCGCGTCAACCCCGACGTCGGGGCCGGACACCACCACGACGTGGTCACCGCCGGCGGAGGGGTGAAGTTCGGGATCGACGTGGCCGAGATCGAGACCGCGCGCATGCTCGTCGAGGACTCGGGACGACAAGTCGTCGGGCTTCACGCCCACATCGGCTCGGGCGTGAACGAGGTGGCTCCCCTGCTCGATTCGGCGCGTACGCTGCTCGAGCTCTCCCCCGGTTTCGAGCACCTGCGCTGGCTCAATTTCGGCGGCGGCATCGGCGTCCCCTACAAGCCGGGCGAGGCGGAGTTTCCCATCGAGGAGTACGGGCGCGAGCTGGCGGCTTTCGCCGAGCCGCTCCTCCGCCCCCGCGGCCTGACCGCCATCCTCGAGCCCGGACGCTACCTGGTGGCCGCTTCCGGGGTCCTCCTCTCCCGCGTCACCACCAAGCGCATCAGCGCCGGCTCCGACTGGATCGGCTGCGACACCGGCTTCAATCACCTCGCCCGCCCCTCCAAGTACGGCGCGTATCACCACATCGTGAACGCCAGCGCCGGATTTCCGGCCTCCCTTCGCGAGACGTTCGATCCGAAGCAGATGAAGGAGGAGCTGGTCGTGGCCGGCAACATCTGCGAATCGGGCGACGTCTTCACGCGCACCGCCGGCGGCGCGGTGATCGCCAGGCCCATGCCGAAGACGACTGTCGGCGACCTGATCGCCTTCTGCGACGCCGGCGCCTACGGCTTCTCCATGGCCTCCCACTACAACGCCCGCCTCCTGCCGCCGGAGGTTCTCGTCCGCGGCGGCGAGGCCCGTCTGATTCGCGAACGTCAGACGTACGACGATCTGCTGAGGGGGCAGGAGTGACGTCTGATCTCACGCCCAGGTCCTTCGCTGCCCTGGCTGCGATACTCCTCCTCTCCTGCACGACGACCGCACCGAAACCAGCCATGCTCGACCTGAAGATCATCAACGGACGCATCCTCGACGGCACCGGCGCGCCGTGGTTCCGCGGCGACCTCGGCCTCCGCGGCGATACCGTGGCGGCGATCGGCGACCTCTCCTCCGCGCCGGCCGCCACCACCATCGACGCCGCCGGCCGGATCGTCTCTCCCGGCTTCATCGACCTCCTCGGCTGGTCGCACTACTCGGTGCTCGAGGACCCGCACCTGGAGGCGAAGGTCCGCCAGGGCGTGACCACGGAGGTGACCGGCGAGGGATTCTCCCCTGGACCCGCCCGTCCGGGGGCGCGGGAGCGCCGGTGGGAGACCCTCGGCGACTATCTCGACCTCGTCGACCGGCAGGGGAGCGCCATCAACTTCGCCCTCCTGATGGGAGCGTCGAACGCCCGGCAGATCGTGATCGGGAACGTGAACCGCGCTCCCACCGCGGAAGAGATGCGACGGATGGAAGCCATCGTGGAGCAGGGAATGCGCGACGGGGCCATCGGCCTCTCCACGTCTCTGATCTACGTGCCGGCCATGTACTCCACGACCGAAGAGATCATCGAACTGGCCCGCGTCGCCGCCCGGCATGGCGGGATGTACTTCACGCACATGCGCGACGAGGGCGAGCGCATCGCTCAGGCGCTCGAGGAGACCTTCCGCATCGGCAGGGAGGCGAACATCCCGGTGAACATCTGGCACCTGAAGACAGCGGGCCGGCCGAACTGGGGGCGGATGCCGGAGGTGATCCGGCGGATCGAGGAGGCGCGCGCATCGGGCGTCGACGTGGCGGCGAATGTCTATCCCTACCCCGCCTCGTCGACGAACCTCGCCACGCTCGTCCCCGACTGGGCGATGGAGGGCGGCTACGGACAGCTCGCCGAGCGGCTCCGCGACCCCGAACAGCGCCGGCGGATCGTCGACGAGCTGCGCCGGCAGCTTGCGCGGCGGGGGGAGAAGGGCATCTACATCGCTCGTATCGGCAACTCCGACCACTCCATGTACGAGAAGAAGTTCATCGAGGAGATCGCGGCGATGATGGAGCTTCCTCCGGAGGACGCGCTCGTCCGCCTGTACATCGAGAATCCGACGCCGCCGCAGACGATCTTCTTCTCCATGAGCGAGGACGACGTGCAGTACGCGCTGCGCCAGCCGTTCATCTCCGTCGGCGCCGACTCCGCCTCGCCGCCGCCGGCGGTGCGTGCCGCCGGGACGGCCGTCCACCCGCGGGCCTACGGGACCTTCGCCCGCGTGATCGGACACTACGCCCGCGACCTGCGGCTCTTCACTCTGGAGGAGGCCGTTCGCAAGATGACGTCGCAGGCCGCGCAGCGCGCCCACCTGTTCGACCGCGGAATCCTCCGCCCCGGGATGAAGGCGGACATCATCGTCTTCGATCCCGATCGGGTCCGCGACCTCTCCCGCTTCGACGACCCGCACCGCTTCTCCGAGGGAATCTCGCACGTGATCGTGAACGGGGTGGCGGTCTTGCGCGAGGGGGAGATGACCAGGGCCCTGCCCGGGCGTACGTTGCGCGGTCGGGGATATGAGGGACGATGAACGAGAACACCGCAAAGCTCGTCCGCACCATCGGCTTCTGGGGACTCGTGGCGATGTGCATCAACGCCGTCGTCGGGAGCGGGGTGTTTCTGCTGCCGTCCGAGACCTATCGCCTGCTCGGGCCCTTCTCGCTCTGGGCGCCGCTGCTGTTCGCCGTCCCCGTGTTCATCCTCGTGCTCTGTTTCGCCGAGGCGGCCAGTCACTTCAACGAGCCGGGAGGGGCATTCCTCTATGCCAGGACGGCCTTCGGCGACTTCATCGGCTTCGAGACCGGCTGGATGAACTGGCTGGCCCGTGTGACCTCGCTGGCGTCCCTCTCCAACGGGTTCGTCGTCGCGCTGGCCCGCCTGGTCCCCGAACTGGGGAGCGGCGCTCTCCGCCACGCCACGATCGTGGCCATGATCGTCATCCTGGCCGGCATTCACCTCGCCGGGGTCCGGTACGGGGCGGCGTCGATCTACGTCTTCACCTTCGGGAAGCTGCTGCCGTTGATCGGCTTCATTCTCGTGGCGCTGATTGTCTGGCGGTCCAACCCCCTCCCCGCCTCCTTCGACGTTCCAGGTGCCGGCACCGACTGGAACGCGGCCGCGCTCTTCATGCTCTTCGCCTACGCCGGGTTCGAGAACCTCGGCGTGCCGGCCGGCGAGTACAAGAACCCGCAGCGCCATCTCCCCTTCGCCCTCCTCACCGGGATCCTGGCCATCGCCGCCATCTACGTCCTGGCGCAGCTCGGGGCCATGGCCACCATCCCCGATCTGTCGGCGACGCAGACCGCGATCGCCGACGCCGCGGGCGTCCTCATCGGAGGGGCCGGGGCGGTCATCGTGACGATTGGCGCGCTGCTGTCGATCGCCGGTACGAACTCCGGCACGATGCTCGAGGGGTCGCGCATGCTCTACGCCCTCTCCCTCGGGCGGCGGTACGTCGGCGCGGTCGGCTACGTCCATCCGCGGTTCCGCACGCCGACCGTCGCCATCGTCATTCATGCCGGCTTCGCCCTCGTCCTGGCGTTGGCCGGATCCTTCGTACAGTTGGCCATGCTCTCGGCCGTGGCGCGCCTGACGACCTACCTGGTCACCTGCGCCGCCGTGCCGAGGCTGCGCAAGATGGGCTCGGTGCAGGTCCTCGGCGCGCCGGTCGCGCCGCCGGAGCCGGGAGCGCCGCCGAAGTTCCGTCTCCCCGGCGGCCCTGTCATCCCCATCCTCGGCGTGATGGTCTCGCTGGCCGTTTTCCTCTCGCTCAGCTGGTTCAACTTCGCCGCCGCCGGCATCGCCCTCGCCGCCGGCGCCCTCCTCTACCTCGCAAGTAGAGTCCCAAGGGGTCAGGTCTAAAAATTTAACTTCGCGTCTACCACTTGTAGACGCAGAGCGGAGTTGGCGGCAGGGTGTCTGCCGGAGGAGCGCGGCCGTGTCAGTTTCGAGCCGCGGAGATGGCGAGAAATCCCCCGCCGGCCGAACGATTTCCGTGCTTCTCGCGGGGAATTCCTCGCTCTCTGAAGCGAATGTCTACCGCTGGTAGACGCGAAGTTAAATTTTCAGACCTGACCCCCTACTTCCCCTACTTCAGATGGCGTCGGAGAGGCTGGAGAAGGTGAATTGGGTGCGGACGGCGGGGCAGACGATCGAGAAGTCCTCCGACTGCGAACCGCGGGTGCGCACCTCGCGCGACATGGCGTCGATCTTCGACAGGACCGACACCGGCGAGTCGTTGAAACGGAAGTTCCGCAGCGCGCGGCGGATGCGCCCGTTCTCGACCTTGAACACCCCGTCGCGCGTCAGACCGGTGAGCAGGATGTTCTGCGGGTCGAGATAGCGGATGTACCAGAGACGCGTGACCAGCACGCCGTTCTTCGTGCCCCGGACCAGGTCCGCGACCGAGCCGCTGCCGCCCTTCATCACGAGGTTCACGGGGCTCGGCGCCGGCTCGGCTTTCATCTTCTGCGCCCAGTAGCGGCTGTACACGAGGTTCTTCAGCACGCCATTCTCGATCCAGGTCATCCGCCGGGTGGGCAGGCCCTCGCCTGTGAAGACCCTCTGCGGCGCGCGCGTGTCGGCGGGGTCGGTCCAGATCGTCACCCGTTCGGAGACGACCTTCTCCCCCAGCTTCGTCCCTCCGCCCTTCTTCGCGAAGAAGGACCGCCCCTCGTCCGCCGAGCGGGCATCGAGCTGGAAGGTCAGGAAGAAGAGGAGGTCGGCCAACGCGGCCGGCTCGAGGATGACCGTGTACGTCCCGGGATCGATGGCTCGCGGGTTGCGCGACAGGACCGCTTTCTCCGCCGCCGCCGCG
This sequence comes from Thermoanaerobaculia bacterium, assembly GCA_035525045.1. Lineage (GTDB taxonomy): Bacteria > Acidobacteriota > Thermoanaerobaculia > Gp7-AA8 > Gp7-AA8 > DATLEX01. The sequence goes on from DATLEX010000175.1 coordinate 57,903, forward strand.
ACGAGGGCGGGAGCGTTCATCTGCTGCAGGCGGTCGACGTTGGTGCCGGCCCACCCCGATCCGCTTCCCTCGCGCGTCCGGACGGTGTTCGAGAAGGTAGCGCGGGAGAGGCGGTCGTAGGCGAAGAGGCCGGCCGAGTTGCCGAGGGCGGTCACCGTGCCGGAGTTGGTGATGAAGCCTGCGGCGACGAGGTTCCCCTTCTTCGCCAACTGCAGCGCGTGCCCGGCCACGCCGGCTCGGAACTCGGGAGCGGCGTTCGCGGTAGCCTCGTCGTAGATCGTCCGATCGTCGTACTTCTGCTCGCCGAGCAGAGGCATGGCTTCGGGGTCCTCAGGCGCCAGGCGCGCCGTCTCCTCCGCGCGCCGAACCACGCGAGTGAGGCTGTCGGTGTCGAACTGGTTGATCGACGCGGCGCCGCTGCGCTTCCCGAACGACGCCTGCACCGTGATCACCACGTCGCTCACGTCGCCGGAGGTCGAGACCTCGTTGTTGGCGTAGCGGAGGTTGGCCTCGCGACTGGCCTCGATGGAGACCGCCGTCTCGCCGGCCTTCGAGAGCTCGAGCGTCCGGCGGATGATGTCGCGCGCTTCGTCGCGTGTCAGGCTCACATCGACCTCGCTGTGTTGATGATGTTGACGTTGCGGAAGCGGGCCGGCGCACAGCCGTGCGAGACCGCGTTGGCCTGTCCCGGTTCTCCCTTGCCGTCATAGAACGAACCGCCGAGGGCGTAGCCGTCGGAGCAGATGCGGTCGCACGAGCCCCAGAACTCCGGAGTGATGGCCTGATAGGCGGCGTCTTCGATCAGCCCGGCGATCCTCCCGTCGCGGATCTCCCAGAAGAGCTGCGCGGAGAACTGAAAGTTGTAGCGCTGCTGGTCGATCGAATACGACGAGCGCCCCTCGCCGAGGATCCCCCGTTTGGTCCCGGCGATGAGCTCCTCCAGAGTGAGCTTCTCCTCGCCGGGGCGCAGAGAGAGGTTGGGCATCCTCTGGAACGGCACCGAGCCCCAGGAGTCGGCGTGGGAACAGGCGTGCGAGCTCTCCTTGCCGATCCAGGCGGCCTGCTCGCGGGTGGTCTGGTAATCGACGAAGATCCCCTTCCGGACGATGTCCCACTCGTGCGTCGGGACGCCGTCGTCGTCGTACCCGAGGGTGGCCAGGGCCATCGGCTGCGTGCGGTCGGCGAAGAAGTTCACGATGTCCGAGCCGAACTTGAACTTTCCGAGCTTGTCGGGGGTGAGGAACGACGTGCCGGCGAAGTTCGCCTCGTAGCCCATGGCCCGATCGAGCTCAGTCGGATGTCCGACGGACTCATGGATGGTGAGCCAGAGATTCGACGGCGCCAGGATGAGATCGTACTTCCCCGGCTCGACGCTCTTCGCCGAGAGCTTTCGGACGGCCTGCTCGGCGGCCGTCGCGGCTTCCTCCAACCAGGGGTAGCTCTCGATCCATTCGTACCCGGTGCCGATCGGCTCGGCGAGGGAGTTGCGCGTCTTGAATTTTCCGGCCTTCCGATCGACCGCCGTCACGGTGAAGCCCGGCATCTGCCGGATGATGATCTGCTCGATCTCCGACCCTTCCGTCGACGCGAACTGCTTCTCCTCCTTGACGAAGTGGAGGTACGAGGTGCAGAACGCGGCGCCGTTCTTCAACGCCGCGGCGTTGATGGCCAGCAAAAGATCGACCTTCCGCTCGGTCGGGACGCGGAAGGGGTCCTTCGTCACCGGCGTCTGCCAGGTGTCCTTGTAGGCTTCCACCGGCGCCAGCACCACCGGCTTCCCCTGCGCGGCGCGGTTGGCGCGAGCGATCGCCACGGCCTGCGCGGCGACGCGGTCGACCTCGGCCGGCGAGACCTCTCGCGAGGCGGCGAAACCCCACGTGCCATCCACGAGCACCCGGATACCGGTGCCGAACGACTCGCGATTGGTGATGCTCGTGACGCGCTTCTCGCGCGTGTTGATCGACTGCCGAAGGTAACGGTTCACCCGCACGTCGGCGTACGACGCCCCTTTCTGTTTCGCGGTCTCGATGGCGCGCATGAGCAGCTCGCGATCCTGCATCTCAGATCTCCAGTCCCAGGACGCAGCGGTCGCGGTCGGCGCCCGGGGTGCGGAAACGAAGGGCGTGGTCGCGGGCCGCCTCGAAGGAGCGGCCGCCGAGACCTCCGTCGTCGACGGTGGCGAGGTAGGGGTCGCCTTCGAACATCTCGTGCTGCGGAACGGGCTCGCCGCCGCCAGCCACTGGCGCCCAGAGCACCGTCCCACCCGCGACGACGGCACTCGTCACCAGGAACTCGCGTCGGGTCTGCTTCATGGTTTGGGGAGAATATCAAAAGACACGCAGCGTGCCCCCTTCCGCCCAGATTCCTCGCTTGCGGTCGGAATGACAGGCTTACCCGAACATCCAGGTACAGATGATCACGGCGGCGATGACGGCGGCGAGGTCGCCGAGGAGGGCCGCGGGGACGGCGTGGCGCATTCGCCGCACGCCGATCGCACCGAAGTACACCGCCAGGACGTAGAACGTCGTCTCGGTGCTGCCGTACATCGTCGCGGCCATGCGCCCGATCAGCGAGTCGGGGCCGTGCTGGTTGATCAGGTCAGTGGTGAACGCCAGCGACCCGCTGCCCGAGAGCGACCGCAGGATGGCCAGCGGCATCAGCTCGGCGGGGAACCCCGTCGCGTCCATGACCGGCTGCAGCCCCGCCGTCAGAAGGTCCATCGCCCCCGAGCCGCGGAACATTCCGATCGCCACCAGGATCCCGACCAGGAAAGGGATGATCCGGACCGCGACCTGGAACCCTTCCTTCGCTCCCTCGATGAAGACGTCGTACACCTTCACCTTCCGGACGATCCCGTACAGCGGGATCCCCACCAGGAGCACGGGGATGGCCCAGAGCGAGATGGCGTCGAGCGCGGCCCGGATCACTCGGCCACCTCACCCTCGGCCTCGCGCTCCCGGTAGAAGCGCTGGAGCACTTTCGCGGCGATCACGGTCACGATCGTTCCGACGGTGGTGGCGATCAGCGTCGTGGCGATGATCGCGGTCGGGTTCGCCGACCCGGCGGCGACGAGAATCCCGATCATCGTCGCCGGCACCAACTGCACGCCGGACGTGATCAGGGCCATGAACGTCACCTGGGCGTTCGAGGCGGTGTCCTTGTCGGGACTCAGCTCCTGCAGGCTCTCCATGGCCTTGATGCCGAGCGGCGTAGCGGCATTGTTGAGCCCCAGCATGTTCGCGGCGACGCTCATGATGATGGCTCCCATGGCCGGATGCTCGGCAGGGACCTCCGGAAAGAGGAGCCGGCTGACCGGCCGCAGCGCCCGTCCCAGCAGCGTCACCAGCCCGGAGGCCTCGGCGATGCGCATGATCCCGAGCCAGAGGGCCATGATCCCGATCAGGCCGAGGGAGATGTCCACGGCCGTCTTCGCCGAGTCGACCGCCCCCTTCGTCACCCCTTCCGCCGTGCCGCTGAACGCGGCAACGACGAGGGCGATGGCCATCAGCCCGAACCAGATGTAGTTCAACATGCGCCGAATTGTATGTGCAGCGCGGACGGGTCCTCAGTGCGTGGCAGCGCGCCGGCGGGCCGGGGGCACGCTGCCGAAGCGGGTGAAGAAGACGCGCGGGACGCCGGCGTACTCCCCTTCGGCGACGCGGTCGTACGCGAGCAGCAGTTGCACACTTCGGATCACCGCCGCGTCGAGCGATCCGAAGTTCCCGGCGGGGTGACGCATCACGATTTCCCGCGGCAGCGAGCGGACCTCCGAAAGCGGCGTACCGGCGGGGAACGTCACCGCCGTCCAGAGCACTTCGGGACGCCCCTCGGTCGTCACGCCGACGCGATGGAAGAGGACGAATCGCTCGCCGAGCGCCACGAGCACCGGTTGCGTCGAGGAGGGAGCGATGGCCGGGTCGATCACCGTACCGCTCCCGGCTCCGTCGGTCTCGAGGACGGCCCCTTCGCGCGTCACCCGCGCGCCGCGGACGGTCCACCCCTCAGCCCACGCCGACCAGAGCACGAGGTATTGCAGGCCGTGGAACGCGATGACCGGCTTCTCGGCGAAGGTGCGCCGCTCCTCGATCGACACCGGCATCGGATCGATCGCCCTGCCGTCCGCTCCCACCCTGGCCGCGAGCAACGAGAAGGGGCCGATACTGCAGGTGATCACGCACTCCCGCTGTCCCTCCGACCAGGCCACGAGGAAGTCGCGCCCATCCGAGGCCACCGTGACGTCGTGGTTGAACCCGCCGCCATGGACGATCGCGGCGGCGGTCATGTCGGGGTTTCCCAGCATGGCCACCCTCCGCGCCATCACGCAGAGCAAGCCCTGCGCGCAGGGACCATTCCAGACCACGAGCGCATCGGTGCCATTCGTGGTGACGTCGAAGTGAGTCGCCGCCGGCGCGACCTGCAGCGGTGCCGGATCGAGGAACCCGCTCCCGCCGGCCGCCATCCGCCGGGCGAAGAGACCGTCGGGCGTGGCCCAGACGGCGACGTACGCGCTCTGCGTCGCGGCGACCCTTGCCGCGGGAAGTCGCAGGACACTTCCTTCCTGCTCGATGGCGTACAGCTCGACCGGTTCCTCGTCGAGCGGGGCATTCGCGTTCGAGAAGCGCCGCACATACGCACGAGCCACACGGTCCGGTCCATTCTCGCCCCACGCCACGAGGTGCCCCACCCCCGACGCGGCGACGCGCACGTTCGACTGCAGCGTCGCGCTGAAGGCAAGGATCTCGGGCGTCCCCCCGTCGAGCAGTGGCGTGACCTTCGTCCCGAAGAGGTCGAACGACGAGGAGGTGCGACGCTGGTGGATTCCATGCACGACCAGGCGGTAGTCGCCGGCGGCGGCAATGGCGATGCCCGAGAGCGTCCCCTGCCAGCCGCCGAAGGCGCGGGGAGGAGCGAACGTGCCGTCGGAGGCGACCGTGGTCATGTACGCGAATACATGCTGCTGAATCGGGTCGGGAACCCACCAGGCCAGCAGATACCGGGAGCCGTCGCGCGCCAGCCGGATCTGCGCAAAGGCAGGAGGCACGGGGGGTGCGAGCGTATGGGTCGCGCCGGTGTAGGCACCCGCGGCCGTCAGCCGGAACGAC
>DATLEX010000080.1:0-18630 GCA_035525045.1 Thermoanaerobaculia bacterium
AGGGCCGGCCCGACGGTCATGCGGCGGCGGTCGGGGATCCATCCCCGCCCTTCCACGATCAGCTCTGCCTCTCCCGCCTCCACGTCGCGCACACGAAGGAACGCGCCGTGGAGCAGGTCGAGAGGTGGGAGGGGATCGCCGTCCAGCCACGGGCCGCCGGAGCTGGCCCGGACGACGGGCGGGGAGATGCCGCGGGCCTCGGTCAGCGCCGCGCGGTCCGCTTCGTGGACGCGGAGCCACCCGATGATCGCCCCAGGTCCGCCGCTCCGCGCATCGACCCGCCGCTCGCTTCCGGCCTCGATCGCAGCAACCGGTACGAGGGCGACCGGCGCCGACTTCTCGAGGACGAGGAGCCAGAGCTCTTCCCCCGCCGGGACTGCCAGCCGCCCGATGCCTTCCGCAACCGGATAGGCGCTCCCCCGGCGGGGGACGTAGATCACCCCGCTGCGTGCCGGGGGAAGGAGCGGTACGACGGTTGCCGCCGGTTCGAGATCGAGCGAGAGCGTGTCCGGCGCCGCGCCGGCGTCGACGAGGAGAGGGGAGGGGGAGACGGCGCCGCCCGTCCGGGCGAAGACGTTCCAGAGTCCGGGAGGGAAGTCCACCGGCGACCCGGCGGGAACGCAGCTGACCTCCTGCGAAGCGAGCCAGCGCTGGAACGGGCTCTCGCGATCGGCGGCGCGGAAGCGGCAGACCTCACCACGCTCCTCGGAGGGGATTCCGTCCCGCCGGAGCGTGATGGTCGTTCCGGCCGCCGGCCCCGCGGCGAGGCAGACCAGAATGCCGATAACGATTGTGGAACGGTGGCGCACCGAATCAGTAGACGTTCGGCGGCGCGAAACCGTTCCGGGGATCATCCGGTGGCGCGCGCCGGATCGACGAGCGGGATGGCCGATTTCGTGACCGCGAACTGCTGCTGCGTCCGGCCCAGCCAGAAGCCGAGCGCGGCCCAGAGCAGCGCCAGCGGGACGGCCACCGACGCCAGCGCCGTCAGCCCCATGCCGAAGCGCGCCAGGAGCCCCTCGGTCTGGGCGCCGAGGGCGTCGCCGCCGCGGTAGACGAACGTATCGATGAAGGCCTTGGCCTTGTATTTGTCCTCGCGCCGCACCACGGTGAAGAGCGTCTCGCGCGCCGGACGCATGATGGCGCGCTGCGTGGCCCGGAAGACGGCGTCGAAGACGATCAGCGCCGCCAGCGAGCCGGCGATGGCGAGGCCGACGTACCCGAGCGCGATGATGAGCGGCACGAGAGCCAGCGCGACGTGGACGCCGAGGCGTTTCATGACGTGCCCGGCGATGAGGAGCTGGAGCACGAGCGTGCTGACCTGCACGATGAAGTCGATGCCGGCGAAGACGCCCGTACGCATGTCGAGGTCTTCCCCGAGCGCGGCCACCATCTGCAGGCGGGTGAAGTAGAGGAAGGTGGCGAGCACCGTCAGGACGAGCACGTAGCCGGAGATGCCCAGCAGGTACGGCGTGCGGACCGCCGCGCGGAATCCTTCCCAGGCGCTGCCGCCGATGATCGCCCGCTCGTCGACCGCGGGAGGGGAGTCCGGATCGCCGGCCGCGGCCCGCGCGCGCTCCGGCTGGAGGCGGCTCACTCCCCATGCCGCGAGGAGGGCCAGCAGCAGAGACGCGACGGCGATCAGCAACAGGGCAGGCGTGCCGGCCCGCTGGGCGAGCACGGCCGCCAGCCACGATCCGAAGATCGCGCCGATCGTGCCGCCGGCGGCGATCACGCCGAACAGCCGCTTGCTCTGCTCGAGCGAGAAGCGGTCGGCCATCAGCGCCCAGAAGAGCATGGTCATGAAGAGATTGAACACGCTCATCCAGATGTAGAAGACCAGGCCGGAGATCTCGCCCACCACCTCCGGCGCCAGCACCAGCAGGGCCCAGAACACCAGCAGGTTCACCGCGAAGATGCCGTGCATCGCGGCGATGAAGACCATCCGGCGGAAGCGGCTAACCAGGAATCCGAAGAGGGGGTTCACGGCCAGCGTGACCAGGAGAGTGCCCATGAAGAGCCACCGCACGGCCTCGATGCCACGCTGGATGCCGAGGGCCTCCCGCGCCGGCCGCAGCACCATCAGCGCGGTGAGGATGCAGAAGAAGTAGAGCGCGGCCAGGAGGATCGGCAGGAGCTCTCCGCGCCGGACGTTGAGGTACCGCTGCAGGATCGGATTCATGGAGCGCAGATGGTATCGTTCGAGGCCGACCGACAGGAGACACAAAATGATCAATCGTCGCGAATGGCTCGGCATGACCCTCGGCACCGGCGCGATGCTTGCCGTCAATCCCCGTCTGCTCCTGGCCGTGCAGCAGGCCCGGCTCATCCGGAGGGCCATCCCCTCGAGCGGGGAGAAGATCCCGGTGGTGGGCCTCGGCAGCTCGGCCACCTTCTCGCAGGTGGCGCGCAGCGAGGACTACAGCGCCCTGCGCGACGTGATCAAGGTCATGGTCGAGCGCGGGTCGACGGTGTTCGACACCGCCCCCGGCTACGGCGCCTCGGAAGAGGTGGCCGGCGCGATCGCCAACGAGCTGGGCGTGGCGAACAAGATCTTCTGGGCCACCAAGGTCAATGTGGTCCGGCGGGGGAGCGATGGGAAAGCCGATCCGGCGGCTGCGCGCGCCCAGATCGAGGCTTCGTTCGCGAAGTTCAAGGTCCCCAAGATGGACCTGATCCAGGTGCACAACCTCGCCGACATCCCGACCCAGCTCGGCATCCTGAAGGAGCTGAAGAAAGCGGGGCGGGTCCGTTACATCGGCGTCACGTCGACGAGCAAGGGGCAGTATCCGCGCCTGATCGAGGCGATGCGCAACGAGCCGCTCGACTTCATCGGCGTCGACTACGCCGTCGACAACCGCGACGTGGAGGAGACCATTCTCCCGCTGGCCATGCAGCGGAAGATCGCCGTGATGGTCTATGTGCCGTTCGGGCGCACCCGGCTCTTCCGGCGCGTGGCGGGACGAGAGGTGCCGGATTGGGCGCGGGAGTTCGACGCCACGAGCTGGGCGCAGTTCTTCATCAAATTCACCCTCGGCCACCCCGCCGTGACGGTGGTGACGCCGGCCACGAGCCAGGCCCGCCACATGATCGACAACATCGGGGGCGGGATCGGACGCGTGCCGGATGACGCCATGCGCAAGCGGATGGCGGAATTCATCGATGCCCTGCCGGCGGCACCAGCACGGTGAGGGTTCGCCGGCTCGGCCCGCCACCGCGGCCGAGCTCAGTGCGCCGAATTTCATTGCCATCGACTCCCAGGACCTCCTCTAGATCGCCGACGCTCCGGGCATCCGCCGCGTCGAGGCTGACGGGACCATCCGCACCGTGCTCGCCGGCTGCAGCGGCCCGATGACCACCGACGCGAGCGGCGCCATTCTGGTCTACTGCGGCGAGGTCAGGCGGATCGGGCCTTCGGGAGAGGTGACCACCGTGGTGCGGTCTCTTCGACGCGACCCATCGCCGCGTTCGCGCCGTGAAGAGCGCGTTGCCCGGAGACGAACACGTGGAAGGGAGGCCGCACGCCCAGATTCCTCGCTGCGCTCGGAATGACACTGCTACAGCCGGCCCGGCAGCACTGCGGCCAGGGCGACGTCTTCCCCCTGGGCTTGCCGCGCACGGAAGTAGAGCAGCGCCAGCGCCGAGGAGAAGATCGGGTTGACCAGCATGGCGTTGAACGGCACCAGCGTGATCGCGATGAGCATGGCCAGGGGGATGGCCATCTCTCCGAGCGGCCGTAACACGAGGGCGAGCACCCCGGCTTCGAGGAGCGGCAGCGCCAGGAGGGCGGCGAAGATCCCGCCGGCAACGCGGCGGTAGGCGCGCCGCGAGCCCGCGGCCAGCGCTGCGGATCGGGGCGGAATCTCCGCGATCGGAACACCCTCGAGAAACCCGATGAGGAAGGCCAGGTCGCCCGTTCCGGCTTTCGCGCGCAACTCGCAGCGGAGGTAGTAGCCAAGGAGGCGGCGCGCCGTAGTCGCGTATCCAGCCGAACGCGGAAGCCCCAGCCGTTCGCGGACCTCGGCGGTGAGCTCCTCGGGATCGAGGCGCTCCAGCGGCCGCGTGCGGAGCCGCTCGATGGCCACGGCGTACGTCGCGTTGGTCAGCATCGTGATGACTAACCAGAGCAGCGGCGCGAACAGCACTCCCGCATTCAGTGGAAGAACCGCCGCACGTTGATCGGGCGCGAGCAGGGCCACGGCCGCGGAGATGGCCAGGAGCGCTGCGACCACCAGTACCGGCGGCCGCGCCACGTGAGCGGAGATGCGCAGGAACTCGCTGAACCGATCGGCGTACAGGGCCATCGATCGGCGGATGATCGCGCCGGGGCCCTCGGCGGCGGCGCGCAGACATCCCGCGAAGGCCCGGGCACTCTCGTACCGCTCCTGGGGCGTCTTGGCCATGGCGCGCTCGACGACGGCCGAGACCGCAGGCGCGACCGTGTCGAGCGGCGGCGGCGAGGCGTGCAGATGAGCGTCCATGACCTGGCGGAGATTGCCCCGGAAGGGCCGCCGGCCCGCCAGCATCTCCCACGTCAGCACGCCGAGACTGTAGATGTCGGTCGAGGCGTCGACATCGAATCCCCGGCACTGTTCCGGGGACATGTAGAACGGCGTGCCGATGAGCGACCCCGCCGTCGTCAGCCGGGCCGTGCTCTCCTCGCCGGCCGGCTCGGAGGAAATCGCGGCCGCGGCAGGGGCCGGCTCACGATCCGCCGGCCGGAGGGCGGTGGCCTCGTCCGTGGCGGCGAGGTGCATGGTCGGCGTGTTCACGGCCGTGATGGCGGAGAGGGCCTCGTCTCCGCGGGGAGGCGCGCCGTCCTGCCCTAGGCGGGCGATCCCGAAATCGAGGACCCGGACGGCGAAGCCGCCCCGCCCGTCGTGAACGAGCCAGACGTTGTCCGGCTTGAGGTCGCGATGGACGATGCCGGCGCCATGAGAGGCCTCCAGCGCCGCGGCGATCTGCTCGACGATGTCGGCCACGACCTCGAGGGGGAGAGCGCCGCGCTGGTCGAGCATGGCCCGCAGCGAGGAGCCCTCCAGGTACTCCATGGTGAGATAGGCGATCTCCCTCCCGTCGACGCGTGCCACGCCGAAGTCGGTGACATCGACCACGTTCGGATGCCGCAGCCCTCCGGCGGCACGCGCTTCGCGGCGGAAGCGCTCGACGGCCTCGGGGTTCTGCACCAGCTCGGAGAGCAGCACCTTCACGGCCACCGGCCGGCCGGTCCCGAGGTGCTGCGCCCGGTAGACGGCGCCCATCCCCCCCTGTCCCAGAAGGTGGGTGAGGCGGTACTTCGCATCGAGAACCGCGCCGGCGAGCGCGGTCTGACCGTGGGGCATGCGAGCCCATCTTCAAGGCGGGAGGGAAGTCGAGTCAATCAGCGGATGTGGAGCCCCTCGCCTGGGGGCGGGGTCCGGCGAGAGCGCCATGGACCGGCCCGGCGGAGCGCGCCTGCTCGAGGTGGGAGCGGAGCAGGTCGGAGCGTCGCTGCAGGCGGGAGGCGGCGGCGAGCAGCAGGTCTCGGATCTGCCCCGGCTCGATCTCACGGGCGAGTGAGTGGATCTCCAGGAGTTTGGAGGTGCATTGCTCGAGGGAGCGGGTGAGCTCTTCGGGGGTCAGGTCGGGAAGGGGTGACGGTGGTTTCATGCCATACCTCCAACGCAAGAGTCGTGCAACTGCATGGGTTCCAATATAAATCCGGGCGATGGATCGGCGCTGGCAGCAACGGCGCCGGACTGCTACTTTTCCCCTTTTTCGGAAGGAGCGGGCGGCGGCGTGAAGCGGTTCACGCGCATCTCGTCGGCGAACTCGCCGGGCTGCGAGTGAGGATCGGGTCTCTCCCGCCCCGTTCGCTTCGCTTCAGGGATCGTGTCACCGCGGCCGGTACGCTCGTCTTTCTCGGTCATGCAGCCGGCTGTTGCACGATTGGTGCTCACCATTCGGCAGCGGAGGCGTCGTGGCCGAAGATCTCCGACAGAGCGAAATCGGAGAATCCGATGAAGCGCCGCGGCGGCCGCTCGTCATGGGAGCAACGGTCGATCGTCCGGAGCAGCTCGTCGAGGTCGAAGGGCTCGCTGAAGACGGCGCAGACGCCGAGACGAGCAGCGCGCACGAGCAGCTCGCGGTCGAAGACCCGGGCGGTCAGGACGATCACTCTCGGGGCCACATCGCTGCCGCTCTGCTCGAGGTACTCGAGCAGCGTGCGCCGGACGTGCCGGTTGAGCATCAACGGCGCTCCGATGAGCAGGCAGTCGAACGGCGCAGAGGCGAGCCAGAGCAGCGCGACGTCGCCGGTCGCGACCGCTTCGACCGTGTGGCCGTCCCGGGCGACGGCCACCTCCAGCATCTCCCGCAGGATCGGATCCCGCTCGGCGATGAGGACATCAGCCATGCAATGGCACGATGCAAGACCCGTGTCATCCATGGGAGACCATGGATCGGCCCGGCGGGCTCAGCGGTCATCGGTCGTTCCGCGGACCCCCGGCCCCGCCTCCCGGGCCCGCCTCTGCTCGGCGTTGAATCCGGGATCGCGCGCGCAGAGGATCGCCGTCAGCTCCGCCGCCAGGAGGATGGCCAGAACGGCGAAGAAGATCACCACCAGCGTCACGAAGAGCGATGCCGCCGCGCCGTAGATCGAGGTGACCATGGCCCGTTGGAGATACATCCCCAGCACGATGCGGCCGGTGGAGAAGAGCACCGCCGCCACGGCGGCGCCCTTCCATACGTCCCTCCAGCGAAGCCGGATGTCCGGCACCCATTTGATGATCGCGGCGAACACCGCCCCCACCACGGCCGTGCCGGCCACAAACTCCACGGCGCGCCACACCGCGATGTCCGCGGCCGGAATCGTGGGGATGATCTGCCGCAGCGCTCCCAGCGTCGTGCTGAGCGCCACCAGCAACAGCAGCAGGCACATCGTGGCGATGACCATCACCACTGCGATGAGTCGGGAGCGGAAAGAGGCCCTCCATCCCTCCGGCGGGTTCGGGACGTCGAGGACGAGGTTCAGCGCCAGCCGCAGTTGCCGGAAGACCCCGGAGGCGCCGAAGAGGAGGAGGATGCCCCCGACGATCGTGACGCCGGCGCGGTCGGGCGCGGTCGCCGTCTCGACGAGCCGCTCGACGGCGGCGGCGGTGCGCTGATTGACCAGGCGCGCCGTCCCCTCCACCAGCTCCCGGCGCGCGGTCTCCTCGCTGAAGAAGACCCCTCCGATCGTGATGATGATCAGGAGGAGAGGCCCGAGGGAGAAGGTGGCGAAGAACGCCACGGCCGCGGCCAGGAGCGTGGCATTGTCCCGTTGCCATGCCTCGAAGAGCCGGCGGAGGAAGCGCAGGGCTCGTTTCCGCATGTCATTGCCGGGAATCGTTCTCGACCCCGAGCCAATCCAAAAGCCAAAAGCCAAAATCCAAAATCGTCACGACTCGTCCTCGAGCTCGATTTTCATCGTCAGAAAGTGCAGCAGGTCCTTCAGGGCGATCACGCCGGCCAGCCGCTCGCCCTCGACCACCAGCAGGCGCGACGCCTTCGTGCGTCCCATCCGTGCCAGGGCGTGCATGGCGTCGGCGTCGGGAGTGATCGTGTTTCCGGCGTCGCACTTCTGCACGACGGCGCCGACCGTCTGCCGCTCCCACTCTTCGCGCGGCAGTTTCTTCACGTCGGCGCTGGTGATGCAGCCCACCAGCCGCTCGCCGTCGACGACCGGAAACATCTTGTAGTGGTGCTTGTACATGTAGTCGTTGACCAGCTCCGCCACGGAGATGGAGCGGGGAACGGTCACCGGATCGCTCTTCATGAAGCGGCGCACGGTCTCGCCGTGCAGGAGCTCCCGCACCACCACCTGCTGGTACGCCCCCGTCGCCGCGCTGCGGACGAACATGCCGATGAGGAACCACCAGATCCCGGCGACGGGATTACCGCTGAAGAGGGCGTAGAAGCCGGCGAAGATCAGCAGCAGGCCGAAGATCGATCCGGCCTGCGAGGCGATGCGCGTCGCGGAGCGGACGTTCCCCGTCCGCATCCAGACCAGCGAGCGGAGCACGCGCCCGCCGTCGAGCGGGAAGGCGGGGATCATGTTGAACGCCGCCAGCAGCAGGTTCACCGCGCCGATGTACTGCGCCACGGCCACCACCTCGCCCCACCAGTTCATCGCCATCCCCACCGCGGCGAAGAAGAGGAAGGCGAAGGCGATGACCACGCTCGCCGCCGGGCCGGCCAGGGCCATCAGCAGCTCCGCCTTCGGGCTGGGAGGCTCGTCGTCCATCTCCGCCACCCCGCCGAACACGAACAGCGTGATGCCCTTCATCGGAATCCCGAAGCGCCGGGCCACGATGGAGTGGGAGAGCTCGTGCAGCACGATGGAGAGGAAGAGAACCATCGCGCCGGACACGGCCATGGTCCAGTACGCGGCGCGGCTCAGGCCGGGGTGCAGTTGCGGGAACACGCCGCTGGCCAGCGACCACGTGACGAGAACGACGATGATGGCCCAGCTCGCGTCCGCCCTCACAGAAAAGCCCAGCAGGCGGAAGAGCGTGATCCTGCGGCCGAACATCGCCCCGGAGGCATGCACGTTTGAGGCCCTCACGTCCCCGGCTCCGGCGGATGGAAACTCTCTTGCTTCGCTCTTGGTGAGGGCTCGGGGCTCAGACCCGCCCGCCCGAGGACCGAGCGCTGAGCCCTGAGCCCCTTACCTTCTTGCGGTTCGGCGCACCTTCTTGCCGACCGCCGAGATCAGCACTCGGGTGTCCCCGTGCTGGCCGGCATGGAGCGTCTCGATCGTGGCCAGCGCCGTCTCCGCGGTGGCGAGATCGCCGCGGGCGATTGCATCGTTGGCGATCCAGTACTGCTCGGCCAGTTCCCGCCGCACCTCCCGGTTGGCCCGGGTCTGCTGCGGCCGGGTCTCGAAACGGTCGAGCAGTCCGGCCACCGCGGCTCGCTCGCTCCCTGCGGCGGCGAGCAGCGCCTCCCGTTTCGCCACGTAGGCGGGGTTCACCGGCGAGGGCTCGTGGAGCAGAAGATCGTGAAGCCGGCGATAGACGGCCGGGTCGCGCACCGCGGCGCGCGCGGCGGCGAGCTTGGCCCGGATCACGGCCGGCGCCTGGAGCGGCGTATCGCGCGGGCGAGGTCCGGGCGAGTCCTCCATGATCTGACTGTTCCCGGCGTCGACGTCGAACGTGGCGAACTTCTTCGTGCCGAACGTCGAATGCCCGCCGCCGAACGGCAGGTCGAACGCGTCCCACAGATGTCCGATCTCGTGAAAAAGATAGTAGGCGAGCAGGTCGGCGGTCACTCCGGGCGCGGCGCTGACCACCACGACATCCGAGCCGCGGAAGGCCAGCCCGCCAATGGAGCGGACGGAGACCCCGCTGCTGTAGATCTCCAGCGGCTGTCCGCTGATCCTGACGTGCACCGTCCCCGGCTCCTGAACCGTCTGGTGCAGCAGGCCGACGAGGAGATAGAGCGCATCCCGCCCCTCGGCCGGTGGCTCCACGATGACCTCGCTGATGGTGAACCATTCGCGGCGGAGCCGCCGCCACTCCAGGTTGTGGACGGCCACCGCTTCATGCAGGAATGCATGGAGCTGCTCCCGATGCCGCGCCACGAGCTCTTCATCGACCAGGAGCCGGAGCTTGATGACCGGGTCGCCGCTCACGGGTTGCCGCTGCCGCGGCGCGTGCTCGGGGAGGGGGACGAGCGTCCCGCTGCCGCCGGTGAAGGCGAGCGATAGAAAACCGACAACCACCCAACCCAGGGCGCGCATGACCGATTTTGGACCTAGTTATTAGAACACGGAATCGCGCCTGGCATTGCGCCGCAGCTCTCGATTGTTCCCCGCCTGCATCGTTCCGACGGAAGACGCGTCACGCCTCCACGACGACCTCCTGCGGCAGCTTGACCGCCATTCCCACCGGTGGCCGCGTGTTCTGGTCGAAGCCGTTCATGGCCGCCACGGCCTGGGCGTCGCGGGCGTTGCCTGTGGCGCGACGAGCGATGTCGGCCCATGTCTCCCCCGAGCGGACCGTGCCGACGCGCATCCGCGCCGGCTGTGCCGAGCGCGCGCGGGCCGGATCGATCACCGCCCGGGAGAGGACCTCGCCGAGGGGGCTCTGGGTCCTGCTCAGCGAGGGAGCGATGAACATGAAGACGGCCACGTGATCGCCGTGGGGAAACTGCGTGGTCTCCACTCCCACCTGGCCGCCCTGCGTCCGGCCGACCCAGGAGTCCACCGGCAGGCGTTCGCCGGAACCGGTCACCGCCTGGCGGGAGCCGGCGTACTGCAGACCCATCTGCTCCAGCCGGTTGCGGACGGCTGCCTGAACGTTGTGGCCCTGCAGCTCGCGGTTCTCGACCTCCTGCGCCACGAAGCTCATGTTCGAGCGACCGCGCGGCGACATCGCGAAGAGCACGCCCGGCGCCGTCGTCGGCAACCACCCCGCCGGCGCGGGGATGATCATTCCGTGGGCGCGGTCGTAGATCGTGTTGTCCCGGATCACGACGTTCTCGGTGCTGTTGCCGGTGATGATCCCCTCGAGCATCGGGACGTACGGAGTGCGGCTCGGCTCGCCGAAGGCGGCGCCTGTCGTCCGGCTGATCTCCTCGACCTTCCCGCGCACGTCGCGCACCCGCCTGGCGGGATCGGGATGGGACATGAAGTAGCGGTCGAGGGGCGACGCCTCGCCGCGGCTGAGGCGCTGCAGCGTCATGAGCATCCGTTCCGCGCCGACCGGATTGAAGCGTGCCGCGGCCATGTAGCCGGTGCCGACGAGATCGGCCTGGGTTTCCTGCGAGCGCGAATAGCGCTGGAAGAGCAGCGTCACGGCCAGCTCGGCCAATTGCCCGTACTGCTGCACGACCTCCGGTCCGGCCACGACGGCGCCGAGGACCATGCCGAACTGCGCGAGCTGGGCCCGGGAGATGCGCTGTGCGGCATGACGGGCGGTCACGTGCGCGATCTCGTGTCCCAGCACGCCCGCCAGCTCGTCCTCGGAGTTGATCCGCTCCACCATCCCGCGGGTGATGTAGATGTAGCCGCCGGGAAGGGCCATGGCGTTGACCATCGGCGTGTCGAGGAGGGTGAAGGTCCAGGGAAGGTTGGGACGGTCGGACGTGGAAGCGATCCGGTGCCCGACGGCGTCCACGAGGCGGTTCAGTTCCGGCTTCTCGGCGTAGACGCCGAACTGGCGGATCACCTGCTGATGGGCTTCCCTCCCCATCTGGATCTCCTGCGCCTCGGAGACGATGTTGAACTCGCGGGCGCCGGTGACCGGGTTGGTGGCGCAGGCGGTGCCGAGAACGACGATCAGCGGAAGGATGAGAGCAGCTCTTCGCATGACCAGCCGCCTCTGCAAGTGGATTGCCCGGTGGAGCGCTTGTTGCTGGGCCTGCTCGTCGCGGGGCGAAGGAAGAGCCGGACCATCCGTTACTGCTGCGTGATGGCGAACTGATCTGTGCGTCGTGCGAAGGACCGCACGCGTATGCCGTGACGGTCCGCGGTGCAGGACCGCACGATCCATTTCCGGCCGCTGCACAAGACCGACAAGCCTGGACCGGAGCCATCACCTTCGGTCTGGTGAGCGTTCCCGTCGCGCTCTACCCCGCCACCCGGCCGCGGAGCGTGTCGCTGCGCATGGTGGACGAGCACGGTACGCCGCTGGCGCGGCGCTACGTCTGCTCGAAGGAGGGGAAGGAGCTCGATGACGACGATCTCGTGCGCGGCTACGAGGTGGAGAAAGGGAAGTTCGTCGTGGTCACCGATGAGGAGCTGGAGGCGCTCGAGCCGCGCAAGGCGCGGGAGATCGACCTGCAACTGTTCGTCCCCCTCGACGAGATCGACCCGATCTGCCTCGAACGGGCGTACTTCCTGCCGCCCGCCGGCGGAACGGCCAAGGCCTATCGCCTCCTGGCCGCGGTGATGGAGAAGAGCGGGCGGGCCGGCATCGCCACCTTCGTGATGCGGGCGAAGGAGTATCTGGTGGCCATCCTCGCCGAGAACGGGATCCTTCGGGCCGAGACCCTCCGTTTCGAGAAGGAGATCCGCAAGCCCGATGACGCCGGCCTGCCGAAGAGGAAGAAGGCGCCGGCCGCGGAGGTGAAGAAATTCGCGCAGGCCCTCACCCGGCACAGCGGCAAGGTCGACTTCCACGAGTTCCTCGATGAGCGGGCCCGGCGCCTGGAGAAGCTCGTGGCGAAGAAAAAGAAGAAGCGGGAAGGCGGGCACCCGTGCCCTTAGAATACGCGCCGATGCAACCTCACGCGGCGCCGGCCGTGGCGGAGCTCGTTCGGGCCCTGGCCCTCGGCTGGAAAAACCTCGCTGCCTATCCCCGCGGACACCCGGCGCTGGCCGGGTCGGTCGAGCAGGCGCATCGACGCCTGATCGAGCTGCGGGGCCCGGCAGGGGAGGTCGTCTTCGGCATCGCCTCCGATGGACTGGTGTACGGTCAGGAGAAGATCGACTGGCCGCAGGCCCAGAAGCTCGCCCACGCCCTCTACACACGCGGCGTGGCCGTGGTCCGTTTCGCAAGTGAGACGCAGCCGGCCGATCTCGAAACATTTCTTCGGCTCCTCGGTTCGGCACCGACCGATCGGTCCGTGCCGATCTGGGACGAGCTGACCGCGGCGGGCGTCATGAGCATCAACCTCCAGCCCGTCGACTACTCGTCGGTGCAGGTGACCGACGACCTCACTCCGAGGGAGGAGAAGAGCGATTCGGCCTCCCTGTGGGAGGAGATCCTGAAGGCGCTGCTGGCGGGAAAGGACATCACCGCCGACGCCCGCCAGTTGCTGACCTCGGTCCGCTCGGTGGACGATCTGGCCGCCTTGATCATGCGCCACGTCGATGACGCCGGGGCCGAGGCGCAGTTCGATCCCGACGCGACGTTCGGCGTGCGGATGATGGCCCGCGTCCCGCGGGACACGCCCGCGGCGGCCACCACGCGAGTGGCGGAAGCCATCGGCGCGCACGTGGCCGGAAGCCGCGGTCTCCGGCGGCAGCTCGCCCTGCAGCAGGTCGCTCAGCTTCTGCGCAGCCTGCCCGGGCCGCTGCGGGAGGCGATCATCCGATCGGTCCTGGCGACGCTGGCGAGCGACGAAGCGGCCGCGGCGCCACTGCGGGAGTTCGCCTCCGAGCTCGATCGCGATGAAGTCCTCGAGGCGCTGCGATACCTCTCGTCGATGGTCAATCTCTCCTCGCACGCCACGCGCCTGCTCCAGACGCTGGCCGCGACCGCCGCGGGTCCAACCGCGGCCGTCCAGAAGGCATCGCCGGCGCTCATCTCCGAGCTCGTCCAGCTCTTCGGCGAGGAGGACATCGACCGGTTCAATCCTCCCGAGCATTCCTCGCTTCTGGAAGACGTCGCGGTCGAGATTCCGCAGCCTTCGGCGGTGGCGCAGTCGTCGATCGAGGCGCTGGGCGACCGGGTCGACACGGTTGCCGACGACGTGGTGAACCTGCAGGTGGCCAGAAGCCTGCTGGAGCTGATCGCCAGGCACGGCGGCACGCGGCCGGCGGCGGCGCAGCTCCGTCGTGTGGAGGGCGCCTTCCAGACGGAGGTCGGCAGCGGACAGTTCGCCGAGGCGCTGGAGATCGTGCAGCGGCTCCGGGAGATTGCCGGGGAGTCGGAAAGCGACGCGCTGAGGGAGGCGGTGAAGGCCTCGCTGGGCCGGCTGGCCAGCAGCGAGACCATGGATACGCTGGTGGCAGGATTCCTCGCCGCCCCGCCGGAGAGCAGCACGGCGCTTCAGTGGCTGATCGACGCGCTGGGGGAGGCCGCGCTGCAGAGCCTTCTGCTCGCGCTGGCCGAGGAGGGGAACCGTTCCCGGCGCCGGAAGCTCTTCGACTTCGTGGCCGCGCTCGGGCCGAAGATCGTCCCGGAGGTCACCCGCTTCCTCTCCGACCGGCGATGGTACGTGGTGCGGAACATGATCGTCCTGCTTCGCAGCGTGAACGATCGGAGCTCGCTGAGCGAGATCCGGCGGCTGGCCGGTCACGCCGACCTGCGGGTGCGGCTCGAGGCCATCAAGAGTCTGCTGGTGCTCGATCCGACCATGCCGCACTCGCTGCTCGAGAACGTCATTCACGATCCCGACCCGAAGCTCGCCGAGATGGCCATCGGCCTGGTGGGTAGCTACGGCATCCGCGAGGCGGTGGAGCCGCTGCTGCAGGTGATCGAAACGTGGGACCTGTTCGGGGCGCGGCGTGCGGTGCGCATCCGCGCCCTGAAGGCCCTCGGCGAGATCGCGGAGCCGGGAACGCTGGGGCGCATCGAGCGCTTCTTCACCGATTCGATCTTCCCCTGGCCGGCCCGTGCCGAGCGGCGAGCGGCGTGGGAGTCGCTGGAAATGTATCCGCCCGAAGCGCGGGACCGCTTCGTCGAGAAGGGAATGCGCTCCCGTGACCCGCTGGTGCGCGAGATCTGCCGGAAGCTGGCGGCGAGGCGCTGATGGAGGGGTTGATCACACGGATCGCGGCGGCCGTCACCATGCGCACGCTCTATCCGGGCGATCATCCCCGGCTCTCGCACGCGGTCCAGCAGATGGTGGGTGCGCTACACGATCTCCTCGAGCAGCAGAGGAGCGACTCGATCACGTTTCTCATCGTCGGCGACGACCTGGTAGTGGAACAGCAGGCTCTGAGGAAGCCGACGCTGTCGCAGCGGCAGTTCGTGCAACTGCTCCAGCGTCGGGGGATCGAACGGCTGACGCTGGCCGAGGGGCTCACCGCCGAAGAGGGACACGCCCTCCTGACGGCGCTGTCGATGGGGAGAGGGATCGAATCGTCGGCGCACGTGATTCTCGGACGTGTGCGCGTGGCCGTGGATGATGATCCTGCCTCCGAGGCCCAGAAGCGGGAGAAGCGGGAGCTCGACTCCGACCAGCTCAATGCCGTGAAGGAGGCTTTCCGCCGCTTCCGGAGCGAGCAGAGGCTGCCGCTTGCGGAGATGGAGCAGCTCGTCTGGAGCTTCATCGAGTCGTTGTCGCGCTCCACGCGGGCCATCCTCCCCCTGGCCAAACTGAAGGAGCACGACGAATACACGTTCGTCCACTCTGTGAACGTGTCGCTGCTGGTCCTGGCGCAGGCCAGGTCGTTCGGGATCGGCGGGGCCATGCTGCACGCGTTCGGCCTGGCGGCGCTGGTCCACGACATCGGCAAGCTGATGGTGCCCATCGACGTCCTCAATCATCCCGGGAAGCTGGAGGGAGAGAAGTGGGCGAAGATGCAGAGCCACGCCGAGCAGGGCGCCTGGTACCTCGGCGAGATCGAGAATTCCCCTCCGCTCTCGGTGCTGGTGGCCTTCGAGCACCATCTCCGCTACGACGGCCAGCCCGCCTATCCGCTCCTGCGGACGCCGCGCATGCCCAGCCTGGTCAGCCGTATGACCTCCATCGCCGACGCCTACGACGCGATGTCGACGGTCCGCCCCTATCAGAAGCCTCTGATGCGCGCCGCGGCGGTGGAGATCCTGAAGAAGCGGGCCGAGTCCTTCTACGATCCGCTGCTTGTGGCGAACTTCGCGCGGATGGTGGCGGATGGCGGTTAACGGTTAACGGTTAACGGTTAACGATATCAACACCGGTTATCCGACCCAATAACCCTTGCAATCTTCCCCGCTTTCACGCATTCTTGATCGTGCGCCGACGCTGGTCCCCACCACGCGCGCGTCGGCTCCGGGTCTCTTGGGTGAGTGCGATGCGGAAGGGAATGAGAGCAACTCGGTCCGATGAGGCGCCGAAGCGCGCGTGATGCCGACGCTGACCACGTTTCAGGCGCTCGGTTTCCATTGTCTCGGCCCATTGGCGGTCGCTCTCCTCCTTTTCCAGATTCACCGCAGCTTCGAGAGGAGTTTCACCCTCCACTGGACGCGCAGCTTCGCCGCCCTGGCCCTGTTCCACCTGGCCACCGCGGCGATCGTCCTGGGGGGTGATCTCGCCGGCACCATCAACCACGGCCCGCTGATGGTCATCTCCGCGATCGGCGGCGGAGCGGCCTACCTTCAGGTGGGTTGGCTGATCTGGGGGTGTTACGAGCTGGGGCGCCGGAAGCCGGTCCGAATCCGGGAATCGCAGCGCCTGCTCACCGTGCTCCTTGGCGCAGGAGTGCTCTCCGGGATCATCCCCTTCCTTCTCGGCGGGGACGCCGCGCTGCATCGATTCTTCTACCTGGGCCTGCACGCCCTGGCGGCCGCGGCGACCTTCACCCTCTCCGGCATCGCCATCTGGCGCTCGCGCGGCCACGGCTTCGTCATCCCCGCGGCCTGTTTCGTGATCTACGGGACGCTGCAGTTCTACGCGTTCATCCTGATCATGCGCAGCCTGGTCGGCCGGACGGCCATGCCCATCGACGCGGTGGCCATCGCCGGATTCGTCGGGAGCGGCATCATCGGGCTGGGCCTGATCCTGGCGGTGCTCGAAGATCAGCGCGAGGCCGCGGTGGCCGCCACCACGCAGGTCGAGCACCTCGCCTACTACGACACGCTCACCGGCCTGCCGAACCGCTCGCTCTTCGGCGACCGCCTCGCCGTCGCCCTCACGCACGCCGCACGGCACCACTACAAGCTGGCCGTCCTCTTCCTCGACGTCGACCGTTTCAAGCACGTCAACGACTCGCTGGGGCACACCATGGGAGACCGACTCCTGCGCACCGTGGCCACCCGCATCCGCGGCGCCATGCGCGAGGAGGACACCGTGGCCCGCTTCGGCGGGGACGAGTTCACCATCCTCATCCACATCATCGGGAAGATCGAGGATGCCGGGAGGATCGCCCAGAAGATCCTCGACTCGCTCAAGGCACCGATCCTCATCGACGAACGAGAGTTCGTGGCCACCAGCAGCGTCGGCGTCTCGATCTACCCGATCGACGGAACCGACGGCGAGACGCTGATTCGCAACGCCGACACCGCCATGTACCGCTCCAAGGACCTCGGCGGCAACACCTACCAGTTCTACGCCGCCTCCATGAACCATCGCGCCGTCGAGGCCCTCGAGGTCGAGAACGGGTTGCGCCGCGCCCTGGCCCAGAACGAGTTCATTCTCTACTACCAGCCCCTCGTCGACGTCGGCACCGGAACGGTCTTCGGCCTCGAGGCCCTGATCCGCTGGAACCATCCCCAGCTCGGCCTCCTCCGCCCCGACCGGTTCATCCCCGCGGCCGAGGAGTCGGGGCTGATCATCCCCATCGGCCGGTGGGTGCTCCGCGAGGCGTGCCGGCAGGCGAACGAATGGCACCGGCGCGGACATCGGGTCGTCGTGGCGGTGAACCTCTCCGGGCGGCAGTTCCAGGATCCCGATCTGATCCGCCAGATCCGGGAGGCGCTCGACGGCGCCGATCTGCGCCCCGAGTTCCTGGAGCTGGAGATCACCGAAGGCTACGCCATGCAGGACGTGGAGAAGGCCATCCAGACGCTCCGGCAACTGAAGACGCTGGGGGTCCGGATCGCCATCGACGACTTCGGGACGGGGTATTCCTGCCTCAGTTATTTGAAGCAGTTCCCAATCGACACGCTGAAGCTCGACGGCTCCTTCGTCCGGGACCTGGCATCTCCCGAGGACGCCCAGATCGCCCTCGGCGTGATCGCCCTGGCGCACAGCCTGAAGCTGAAAGTGATCGCCGAGGGGGTCGAGACCATCGGGCAAATGGCCTTCCTGCGGGAGCACGCCTGCGACCGCCTCCAGGGGTATCTGTTCAGCCGGCCGATGCCGGCTGCGAATTTTGAACGGTTCATCAACCAGAAAGACGCGTTCAGGTTTTCGTCCGTATCGCATTAACCGAGGTACGATCGGAGATCGCTCATGGCGGAATGCCAGATCTGGAGCCTGTGGGGACTCGCTGCCGGCCTGCTGGTCGCGCTGTCGGTGGTTTGGGTCTCGCGCCGGACGCGGAAGCGGTACATGAGCCAGGTGGAGCGGCTGGCGTTCCACGACGCCCTCACCGACCTTCCCAACCGTTTTCTGTTCCTCGACCGCGCCTCGGTGGCCTTCGCGCACGCCAAGCGAGACTCGACCAAGGTGGCCGTGGTCTTCCTCGACCTCGATCGCTTCAAGCTGGTGAACGACTCGCTCGGGCATTCGAGCGGCGACGAGGTCCTGCGGATCGTGGCCCGGCGGCTGCGGGAGAACCTCCGCGAGGGGGACACGGTGGCCCGTTTCGGCGGCGACGAGTTCACGCTGGTGATGCCGCACCTCCGCTCGGACGACGATGTGGTGAAGGTGGCCACGAAGCTGCTCGACGTCCTGCGCGTTCCCGTCGAGGTGAGCCGCAAGGAGTTCGTGGTCACGGCGAGCATCGGCATCAGCATGTACCCCGACGACGGGACCGACGCCGAGGTGCTGCTCCGCAATGCCGACGCGGCGATGTACAGGGCGAAGGAGCGCGGCGGCGATCACTTCCAGACGTACACGCGCGAGCTGACCGCGCATGCCTTCGAGCAGCTCGAGCTCGAGAGCCGGCTGCGCCGTGCCTTGGCACAGGAGGAATTCGTCCTTCACTACCAGCCTCGCGTCGACCTGGCCGGCCGGCGGGTGGTGGCCTTCGAGGCCCTGCTGCGCTGGGCCGATCCCGAGCGGGGCCTGATCATGCCTCGCGCCTTCATCCACGCCGCGGAGGCCTCCGGGCTGATCCTCCCGATCGGAGAGTGG
>DATLEX010000204.1:0-7573 GCA_035525045.1 Thermoanaerobaculia bacterium
TCCGATGGGTCCGGGACGGAGTCCCGGACCGGCGGACAGCCGTCCGGGTGCGTCCCGTACGACCGGCGCCGGGATGCGGACCGCCGGTCCGGGACTCCGTCCCGGCGGCGGGCGTCCCATGGCTCCGCCGCCTCCCCCTCCGCCGACGGGCATCGGCACTCGGCGCAAGAAGGCCGACGAAGAGGAGACTCGGGAGAAGAAGAAGCCCGCCGGGAAGGGTGTGAAGAAGGATCGGATGGTCGAGGTCGACGACGCGCTCTTCACCAAGGGCCCGTTCTCCGGCACGCAGATCATCAATGACGATCTCGGACCGGACATCGTCATGCCCGAGCCGACCGATGAGGAGGCCAAGCCGAAGACTCCCTCGGCGCGACGCGACACGCGCAAGCAGGTTGCGCCGGTCTCGGGCAAGGCCCTGAACTTCACCCGGCCCATCGGCAAGGTGGCGCTCAGCGAAGGCGTCACGGTGAAGGAGCTGGCCGACAAGCTGGGCATCAAGGCCAACGACCTGATGAAGCACCTTCTGATGAAGAAGGGGCTGATGGCCTCGATCAACCAGCCCCTGGGTGGCGAGCTGGCGCTGGAGATCGCCAGGGACCTCGACTTCGAAGCGGAGGTGGTCTCGTTCGAGGAGGCGGTCGAGCTCGAGGTGATGGAGAAGACCTCCGGCACGGGCACCGTACCGCGCGGGCCGGTCATCACGGTCATGGGTCACGTGGACCACGGGAAGACCTCCCTGCTCGACGCCATCCGTGAGGCGGACGTGGCCGCGGGCGAGGCCGGCGGCATCACCCAGCACATCGGTGCCTATCACGTGGAGAAGCGTGGACGGAAGATCGTCTTCCTCGACACGCCGGGTCACGAGGCCTTCACCATGATGCGCGCCCGAGGGGCGAAGGTGACGGATATCGTCGTCCTGGTCGTGGCCGCCGACGACGGGGTCATGCCTCAGACGAAGGAAGCCATCGATCACGCCCGCGCGGCGAAGGTGCCGATGATCGTGGCCATCAATAAGATCGACAAGCCGAATGCCAACGTCGAGCGCGTGCGGCGCGAGCTCGGCGACGCCGGCGTGCTGGTCGAGCAGTGGGGCGGCGACGTGGTTTCGGTCGAGGTCTCGGCCATCAAGAAGCAGGGGATCGACGATCTGCTGGACATGATCGTGCTCACTGCGGACATGCTCGACCTGAAGGCGAATCCCGATCAGGGCGCCCGGGGCGTGGTCCTGGAGGCCCGCAAGGAAGCGGGGCGGGGCATCGTGGCCACCGTCCTGGTCCAGGACGGGACGCTGAAGGTGGGCGACTCGTTCTTCTCCGGCCAGACCTACGGCCGGGTCCGCGCCATGACCGACGAGCGCGGCCAGCGCATCAAGGAAGCGGGTCCGGCCACTCCCGTGCAGGTCACGGGGCTGGACGACGTTCCCAACGCGGGCGACACGCTGCAGGTCGTCGACGACGAGACGCAGGCCCGCATGATCGGCCAGATGCGCCAGGACAAGGCCCGCGAAGCGGCCATGCAGAAGGGCGGCCGGATGTCGCTCGACCAGCTCTTCCAGCGCATGCAGACCGGGACGGCGAAGGAGCTCAACCTCATCATCAAGGCCGACGTGCAGGGCTCGGTGGAGGTGCTCGCCGACACGCTCCGCAAGCAGTCCAACGAGCAGGTGAAGGTGAACGTGATTCATGCGTCCGTCGGCGCCATCTCCACCAACGACGTCCTGCTGGCCACCGCCTCCGACGCGATCGTGGTCGGCTTCAACGTCAGGCCGGAGCGCAACGCGGCCGAGCTGGCGGAGAAGGAAGGCGTCGACATCCGCATGCACACGGTCATCTACAACCTCGTGGACGAGATCAAGGCCGCCATGACCGGTCTCCTCGAGCCGAAGTTCCAGGAGGTCTTCCAGGGACGGGCCGAGGTGCGGAACACCTTCAAGGTTCCGAAGGCGGGGACCGTCGCCGGCTGCATGGTGGTCGACGGGGTCATTCCCCGCAGCGCCACCGTCCGGCTCCTCCGCGACAACCGGGTGATCTACGAGGGGAAGATCGGCTCCCTCCGGCACTTCAAGAACGACGTGGCCGAGGTACGGCAGGGCTTCGAGTGCGGCATCGGCATCGAGAAGTTCCAGGACATCAAGATCGGGGACGTCATCGAGGCCTTCAAGGTCGAGAAGCTCGAGCCGGCGCTGGCGTAGTGCTCGTCGTCGTCGCCCTCTTCGAGCTCCGCATCGAGTACGCGCAGTCCCTCAAGGACAAGAGGATGGTGGTGCGGAGTCTGAAGGACAGGCTGCGGGCGCGGTTCGAAGCTTCTGTCAGCGAGGTCGGGTTGCAGGACGTCCACCAGCGGGCCCGGATCGCCGTGGCATTCATTGCGCACGATCACCCCTACGCGGATGCCACTCTCGATAAGATTGGCTCCTTCGTCGAGTCGAATACCGACGCGACGGTAGCGGGTTTCACCAGCGAGAAGCTGGAGTTCGACGAAAACGCTGATCTGATATGAAAAAGACACGCAGAACATCCAGGGTCGGCGAAAACGTGCGCGACGCGCTCGTCGACGTGTTTCGCCACGATCTGAAAGACGTGCAGCTCGGCCTCACCTCGATCACAGGCGTCGATGTCAGTCCCGATCTTCACTACGCGCGCGTGTTTCTCAGCGGGCTGAAGGAAGACGAGACGAAGCAGGTGATCGAAGCACTCCAGAACGTGCGTGGGAAGGTCCGTCACTTTCTCGGCAAGCGGATCCGCCTCCGGTACACGCCGGAGCTCGACTTCCGCTACGACGAGGCGCCGGAACGGGGCGGACGGATCGAGAGCCTTCTGGCGGAATTGAATCGGAAAACAGATGACCACGACGACCAGTCCTGACGCCGCGGCCATGGAGGTGGCGGAGAGGATCCGCGCCGGGCGCAACTTCCTCATCACCGGCCACCGCAACCCCGACGGCGACGCGCTCGGCAGCGCCATCGCCCTGCAGCGCCTCATCCGCCAGCTCGGGAAGGAGGCCCGCATCGTCGTCCGGGACGGGTTCGCCAAGCCTCTCTTCAACATTCCCGGCGCGAACGAGGTGATCGTCAGCGACACCCTTCCCTCCGATTACCCTCAGGCCTACGACGCCCTCTTCGCCATGGAGTGCCCGGAAGTCGAGCGGACCGGCTACGACATCCTGCCCGGGCCGGTGGTGAACATCGACCATCACCTCGGAAACGAGATGTACGGCCAGATCAACTACCTCGACGTCGAGGCCCCTTCGGTGGGCGAGATGGTCCTGCAGCTCAACCGTCATCACCTCAGGCTGCCCCTCGACCGCGACACCGCCACGGCCATCTACGTCTCGCTCGCCACCGACACCGGCTTCTTCCGCTATCACAACACCACCCTGCGCACGTTCGAGGCGGCCGAGGAGCTCGTGCGGGCGGGAGCGGTGCCGGGTGATGTGTCGCTCTGGATCAACGAGAGCAATTCCCGCGGCGCGATCAAGCTCCTCGGGCTCTGCCTGACCACCCTCGAGCTGCACGCCGGCGGGAAGGTGGCCACCCTCGAGCTGCCGAAGCGATTCTTCGCCGAGGCCGGCGCGGCGCCGGAAGACACCGAGGGGATCGTGAACTACGGAAGAGCCATCGAGGGGGTGATGGCCGCGGCCCTGCTGAAGGAGGCCGAGGACGGGACGCGCGTCTCGCTGCGGGCAAAGCCGGGGGTCGATGTCCAGAAAGTCGCGGCGAAGTTTGGCGGCGGCGGGCACAAGGCGGCGGCAGGATGCACCGTGCCGCTGCCGATCCCGGCGGTGAAGAAGAGGCTGATCGAGCTTCTGGAGGCGTCGGTCAAAGGCTGACCGTTGACCGTCAACCGCATGCGCAACGATCCCGCACCCCGCCTCGACGGCGTGGTCCTCGTGGACAAGAAAGCAGGCCTGACCTCGCACGACGTGGTGGAGACGTTCCGCCGGCGTTCGAAGGTGAAGAAGGTCGGGCATACCGGGACGCTCGATCCGCTGGCCACGGGCCTTCTCGTGCTCTGCGTGGGGAAGGCCACACGCCTGCAGAACTACCTCATGGGGATGGAGAAGACGTACGAGGGGACGATCCAGTTCGGCTGGGCCACCGACTCCTACGACGCCACCGGCCGGCCGATGAGCGATCCAGTGGAGGCCGGTGTGTCGCACATCGATCTCCCCTCGCACGCCCGGCAGTTCGTCGGCGAGATCGAGCAGATGCCTCCGCAGTTCTCCGCGAAGAAGGTCCAGGGGGTGCGGGCCTATGAGCTGGCGCGGAAGGGCGAGGTGGCCGCGCTCACGCCGAAGCGGGTCACGGTGTACGAATTCGAGATCCTCTCGGTGGAGGGCTCCCGGGTGCGCTTTCGCGTCCGCTCCTCGGCGGGGACGTACATGCGCGCGATCGCCCACGACCTCGGCACCGCGGTCGGAATCCCGGCTCATCTCAAGGAGCTCCGCCGGACCGCCGTCGGGAACTTCCAGGTCGGGGAGGCCATCACCTACGAGGCCCTGGAGGGGGCGCCGCTCTCGGAGGTGCTGAAGCCGCCTCATTTCCAGTCGCTGAGCGACATCGACCTGCCGCTCGAGAAGCTGCGCATCGACTGGACGCAGCAGGGAAAGATGATGAACGGGCAGGGAGTGATCATGACCCCGACGGTTCGGGTCCGGAAGGGCGATCTGCTGGCCCTCGGCAACCCGGACGACCAGCTCGTGGCGATCGCCGAGGTGGTGAACGTCCTGCGGGAGGGGGGAGCGGTCGAGGTCCGGCCGAAGGTCGTCCTGGCGGGTTGATGACCCCTTATTGAGAGCTAAGATCTTGATTTTTCTGGCCTGGCGGGATTGATTTCGCCCCTCCCCGCTGTTATGGTTCCGCGTTTGATAGAGAAAGTGTATCGATTGACCGGGTTCAACGCTTAAGGAGAAGGATTTTGCCCACGACGAAGCAGCAGAAGAACGAGCTCATCACGACGTACGCGACCCATACCGGCGATACCGGTTCGCCGGAGGTGCAGATCGCGCTGCTGTCGAACCGCATCACCTACCTGACCGAGCATTTCAAGTCGCACGCGAAGGACCACCACAGCCGCCGGGGCCTGCTCAAGCTGGTCGGCCGGCGCCGCCGCCTTCTGGACTACCTGAAGAAGACGGACGTGGAGCGCTACCGCTCGATCCTCGACAAGCTCGGCATTCGCAAGTAGATACGAAACACCTGGAAAGGGCAGGCCCTCCGCCTGTCTTTTTTTTGCCTCACGAACGGGCGCTGCCCGTTCGACCCCCCGGCCGGATCCCATCGTTCGGCCCCAAGCGGACAATCAAACGAGCGGAAGGTGATGAGTGGCCTCCGCAGACGAAGGGAAACATGGCTCACAAGAGAGAGATTCAAATCGGCGGGAAGGCACTGTCGCTGGAGACGGGTGCGCTCGCCAAACAGGCTCATGGCGCGGTGGTGGTCCGCTATGCGGACACGGTCGTGCTGGCCACGGCCTGCTACAAGGAAGGCGCCGTGCTGGGCGACTTCATGCCCCTCACCGTCGACTACAAGGAGTACACGTACGCCGGCGGGCGGATCCCGGGCGGCTTCTTCAAACGTGAAGGGCGCCCGACCGAGAAAGAGATCCTGACCTGCCGGCTGATCGACCGCCCGCTCCGCCCCTCCTTCGAGGAGGGATATCGCAGCGAGACGCAGATCATCGCCCTGGTGCTGTCGGCCGACGGGGAGAACGATCCCGACATCCTGGCCATCAACGCCGCCTCCGCGGCGCTGGTGGTCTCGGAGATCCCGTTCCACAACGCCATCGGGGCGGTCCGCGTCGGCTATGTCGACGGGCAGCTCGTGATGAACCCGACCAACTCGCAGCGCGATCTCTCCGACCTCGACCTCGTCGTGGCGGGGACCTCCGACGCCATCGTGATGGTCGAGGCGGGGGCGCGCGAGGTGAGCGAGCAGGTCATGCTCGATGCCCTCGACGCCGCGCACGCCGAGATCCGCCGGATCTGCGAGATCCAGAACCAGCTTCGCAACGACCTCGGCAAGCAGAAGATCACCGTCGAGCGGAAGCCGAAATTCACCCCCGAGCTCCTCGGCGAGCTGATGGACAACTGGCGCCCGAAACTTCGCCAGGCCATGCTCACCCAGGGCAAGCACGCCCGCAAGGACGCCACCCGGGAGGTGCTCGACGAGATCCTCGCCTCGGTGCCGTCCGAAGACACCGAGCGCCTCGACGCGGTCAAGGCCGCGCTCGGCGAGATGCAGGTACGGATGTTCCGCGACGTGGTCGTCAACGAGCAGCAGCGCATGGACGGCCGGCGGTTCGACGAGATCCGTCCCATTTCCATCGAGGTGGGGGTCCTGCCGCGCACGCACGGCTCGGCGATCTTCACCCGCGGCGAGACGCAGGCCCTCGTCACCATCACCCTCGGCACGCCGCAGGAAGCGCAGAAGATCGAGGACTTCGAAGGGGAGACCTTCCAGCGGTTCATGCTCCATTACAACTTCCCTCCCTTCTCGGTCGGCGAGGTGAAGTTCCTGCGCGGGCCGGCGCGCCGCGAGATCGGCCACGGGAACCTGGCTCGCCGCGCCATCCAGCCGATGCTCCCCGCGGAGGACGAGTTCGCGTACACGATCCGTTGCGTGTCCGACATCCTGGAGTCGAACGGCTCCTCGTCGATGGCCTCGGTCTGCGGCGGCTCGCTCGCGCTGATGGACGCGGGGGTCCCCCTCCGCGGAGCCGTCGCCGGCGTGGCCATGGGGCTGGTGAAGGAGGAGGGCCGAACGGCCATCCTCAGCGACATCGCCGGGCTGGAGGACCACGAAGGCGACATGGACTTCAAGGTCGCCGGCACCCGCAACGGGCTCACCGCGCTGCAGATGGACATCAAGGTCAGCGGGATCTCCCGCGAGATCATGGCCCAGGCGCTGGAGCAGGCGAGGGCGGGGCGGATGCACATCCTCGACAAGATGGATGCGGCCATCTCCCAGCCCCGCGCCGAGCTCTCCGAGTTCGCCCCGCGGCTCTACACCATCCACGTGCCGAAGGACCGCATCCGCGACGTCATCGGCTCGGGCGGCAAGACCATCCGCTGGATCGTGGAGGAGACCGGCACGAAGATCGACGTCGACGACGACGGCAAGGTCACGATCGCCTCCATGGACGGCCTCGCCGCGCAGAGGGCCATCGACATCATCAAGGGTCTGACCGCCTCGCCGGACATCAACCAGAACTACAAGGGCACCGTCAAGCGCATCGAGCCGTACGGCGCGTTCGTGGAGATCCTCCCCGGTCAGGACGGGCTGCTGCACATCTCCGAGATGGCGCACAGCCGCGTCGGGCAGGTCACGGACCTGTTCCAGCTCGGGGACGAGATCGAGGTGCGGGTGGTGGGCATCGACCCCGACACCGGCAAGATCCGCCTCTCGCGCAAGCCGCTCCTTCCTCCGCCGACGGAAGAGGAGCTCGCCGCGGCCGCGGCGGCGCGCGAAGCCCGCGGCCCGCGGCCCGATCGCGGCCCGGGAGGCGACCGCGGCGGGCGCGGTCCTCGCGATCGCGACCGCGGTCCGCGCCGCGAAGGGGGCCGTGATCGCGGC
>DATLEX010000231.1:0-11575 GCA_035525045.1 Thermoanaerobaculia bacterium
ACGGGGAGGGCGGACTGAGTGCGCCCATACTTTCTGCGAGCGTCGCGAGCTGTTAGGCGATTTGTGCCGCGTCGCCTGGCAGACCGTGCGCGAGATGATGGTCGCCGCGGCCGCAGAGGAGATCCGCCCCGGAATGGTGGCAAAGTGATCCAGACCTTCGGCTCGACGATCAACTTCCATCCGCATGTGCACGCCCTCGTCAGCCGAGGGGGTTGGACGGAGGGCGGTCAGTGGGTTCCGCTCCCCTGGGTCGATGCCAAAGCGGCCGAGCTCCTATTCCGGCACAAGGTGCTCTCGCTGCTTCGCAAAGCGGGACTCATCGACGAGCAGAGGATGGCGCTGCTCTTGTCATGGAAGCACACCGGATTCTCGGTTCACAACTCGGTGAGCGTGCAGCCCGAGGATGCCGGCGCCACCGAGCGGCTCGTGCGGTACCTCATGCGCGCGCCGGTGAGCCAGGAGCGACTGGAGACTCGCCCAGCGCTTTCGACCGCGAGCATCGTCCGCCCGAACCCGACCCGCAGCGGGTCGACGCTCACCTCGACACGGCGCTCTACTTCGGCTGCCCCGACGTCGACGCCGCGTACGCTCTGCTGCGCGAAGGGACTCCCGGTCGAAGCGCCGATGGTCACGCACTACGGGATGAAGCAGCTCTACCTCCGCGACCCCGACGGCTACAACCTCTGCTTCCAGTGGCCGGCCTGATCGTGCGGCAGCGCGGTATCCTTGACAGCGGAGGCCCGCGGATGAACGAGATCTCTTCACGGTACGGGGCTTCGATCATCCTTCGCTTGATCTGGGTGGCCGTCCTGTGCGGGATCGCGATCTGTGCACTGGTCGCGGTCATGGCGGTGCCGCGGCCTGCCGTACCGCTGAGCGAGACGTTCCCCCTGGGGGCTCTCGCCGTGATCGGAATGCTCCTCAGCTACCCGACCGGCGAGAGGCTGGGGGCCGTGCCGTACTGATCCTTCTCACGGAGCGATGATCTCGGTGCGCTCCTTCAGGCGCGTCACCCACGGAGTGGTCGTCCGTTCCGCGGTGAGGATCGTGGCATCGAGCTCGAGGGCGAGGCTGATGTAGACCGCGTCGTAGACCGTCGCGTCGTACTCGAGAGCGCGCTGGAGAAGGAGAGTGCGGTCAGGCTCGATCAGCTCCAAGGGAGCTTCGAGATGAATGTCGTAAACCTCCGCGGCCAGGTCGGCGGCGATCTGGCCGCGCCGGACGAGCGTCCGCAGGACGTTCCCGAACTCGTAGAAATGAAGCGTGGGAACGACTCCGCGAATCTTTCCTTCAAGCAGCTTCTCCTGCCAGCGGCGTGCGCCTGCGGAGAAGTCCTCGGGGAGGTACCACGCCACGGCAACGCTGGTGTCGACCACGTAGAGGGTCATGCCCGGTCGCGGTCCCGGCGAACCAGATCCCTGGCCGAGTCGCGAAGCGGCGAGGCGGAGAGCCGGCTCCGCAAGCGTGTCAGCCGCTCGCGATAGCTCCGCAGCCGCTGCTCGTCTTCCTTGACCCTCACGAACGTGCGGAGGGCCTCCTCGACCAGACCGCGGCGGGTCTTCGACTTCGAGTACCGCATGGCCTCCTCGACCAACTCCCCGTCGAGCACGATGTTCGTTCGCATACACATCAGAATACACTAATGTGTATAGAAATATGCCCGCGGCTCACGCCGTGACGTTCGCCCGTTCGGACTGGTAGGGAAGGAACTGCTGGATCACCAGCGCCGCCACGATCCCCACCCCGCACCCCACCACGTTCCACCACAGCCATGCCAGGTTGGTGAAGAGGGCGCAGGAGATGACGGCGATTTCACCGACCACGGCGCCGAGGAACGTGGCCCGGCCGCCCACCTTCTTCGTGTAGAAGGCGAGGAGGAAGATGGCCAGGATCGTCCCGTAGACGAGCGAGCCGAGCTTGTTCACCGCCTCGATGAGCGTGCCGAGATGCCCGGCGAACGTGGCGAACCCGATGGCGAACACGCCCCAGAACACCGTCATCAGCTTCGACATCCGGACGTAGTCGTGCTCCGACGCGTTCGGGTTGATGAGACGGCGGTAGACGTCGACCACCGTGGTCGAGGCGAGGGAGTTGAGCCCCGACGCCGTCGCCGACATCGCCGCGCAGAAGATGGCCGCCAGGAGCAATCCCACCAGTCCCACCGGGAGGTTGCGGATGACGAAGCTGAGAAAGACGTAGTTCGTGTCGTTGGTCTCGGCCAGCGGGTCGTTCTTCCGGATGACCGACACCGCCGCCGCCCGCGTCTCCTCCTGCTCGGCCTGCAGGGCGCGGATCTCGGCCGTGGCTTCGTCGGCGCGCGCCTCGTCCCCGCTGCGCATCGCCGTGAGCAGCTCCCCCACGCGTTCCCGCTTGGCGTCGAAGGTCTGCCGGTGCCTCTCCTCCAGCCCCGCGTACTCGGTGGCGTACTCGCTGGCTCCGATCTTGGCCCGCTCCACCGGGTTGAAGAAGAGCGGCGGAGCGATGAACTGGTAGAAGACGAACACCATCGCCCCGACGAAGAGGATGAAGAACTGCATTGGCACCTTCAACATCCCGTTGGCGAGCAGGCCGAGGCGGCTCTGCGTGATCGTCTCGCCGGTCAGATACCGCTGCACCTGCGACTGGTCCGTCCCGAAGTACGAGAGCGCGACGATCAGCCCGCCGAAGAGCCCCGACCAGAAGTTGTACGGCGTGGTCAGGTCGAAGGAGAAGTCGATGGCGTTGAGCCTCCCCATCCTCCCCGCCACGCGGAACGCGTCGACCACCCCCACCTCCTCCGGGAGTCTGCGGATGGCGATGGTCAGCGCCACGGCCATCCCGCCGAGCGCGATCAGGAGCTGGTGCATGTGCGTCCAGCTCACCGCCTTCGTCCCCCCGCTGGCGGTGTAGATGATCACCAGCGTGCCGATGACGATGTTGGTGAGATGGATGTTCCAGCCGAGGATCACCGAGACGATCAGCGCCGGCGCGTAGAGGGTGATGCCGGTGGAGAGGCCTCGCTGAATGAGGAAGAGCGACGAGGTCAGCGTGCGCGTGCCGAGGCCGAAGCGCGTCTCGAGATACTCATAGGCGGTGTAGACCTTCAGCCGGTGATAGATCGGCACGGCGGTGATGGAGAGGATGACCATGGCCACCGGCAGGCCGAGGTAGAACTGCAGGAAGCGCATCCCGTCGGCGTAGGCCTGGCCGGGCGTGGAGAGGAAGGTGATCGCGCTGGCCTGCGTGGCCATGATCGAGAGCGCGACCGTGTACCACTGCATCTCCCGGTTGGCCAGGAGGTATCCCTCCAGGCGCTTCTGCTTCCGCCCCTTCCACACCCCGTACACCACGATGGCCAGGAGCGTGGCGCAGAGGACGATCCAGTCCGCCGCCCTCATTCGAACGCCTTCGTGAAGGCGTAGAAGATGACGATCTGCACGGCCAGGAAGATGAGCACCGCCGCGTACAGCCGCGTCCAGCTATTTCCGATCGGAGGTGGCTCAGTCATCGTGTCGCATTGTCGATGGTCGGTTTTCGATTTTCAATGCGGTGGGAGAACCAAACGGTCACAAGGTCTCGCGAATCGCCCCTCACCCGGCGCTGCGCGCCCCCCTCTCCCGCAAGCGGGAGAGGGCACAGCCTCGCGCCGGTCAGCGTGCGGACACGAGGTTCACGAACAACCGGTAGGCTCCCGGCACCCCCGCCGGAAGCTGCCGGAAGAACGAGTAGGCGGTGTAGACGAAGACGCCCTTCCCGTGCCGCGCGACCAGCAGCCCCCCCGGCTTCGGCGGCTCACCCGGATCGGCCGTGGCGATGACGGTCTCGTACCGCGGGTCCCATTCGCCGGGAAAGTAGAGGCCGCGCTCCTGCACCCAGCCGTCGAAGTCTGCCGCCGTGATGCGATTCGGCGCCGTCAGGATCGGGTGCGACGGCGCGAGGATCTCCACCGGCGCCTCCTCGACCGACACCCGGTCGCGGGAGATCGTCAGCGAGTGCGGCCCCGGGCTCGGCACCACCAGCCGGTCGCCGGTGACGTTGGCCGCGGTGTTGTACTGCACCACGTACGTTCCGCCGCCGGCCACGTACTGCATCAGCCGCGCGTGCGCCGAGCGCAGGCGGCCGCGCGTGTTGTAGGCGCGCACCCCGGCCACGATGGCATCGAAGCCGCCGAACTCGCCGCGGTCGAGCTCGGCGTCGCCGAGCAGCGTGACCTCGAAGCCGGCCTGCCGCAGCGACTCCGGAACCTCGTCGCCCGATCCCATGATGTACCCGATCCGCTCCCCCCGCCGATCGACGCCCGCGCGCACGAGCCGCGCCTCCGCCGGTGGGAAGAGTCGCTGCGGCCCGATGTGCGGGTAGTCGATCTCGACCAGGCCGTGAGCGAGCTTCCGGCCGTCGTCGAGCTCGACCTCCGCCCGAAGCGTCCCCTCCGTCTCTCCCGCCGGCGGCGTGACGGTGAAGCGCAGCTCCGACTCCCCCCCTCGTTCCGCGATGGCCAGCGGCGCCGCGGCGGGCGCGACGCGCCACCCGGCGGGGGCGGCGAGGCGAACCGTTCCCGCCGCCCCGTCGATGAAGCTTCGGAGCTTCAGCGAGACCTCCTTCGCCTTCGCGTCGGGGAAGAGGTAGACCTGCTCGTCGAGGTTGATCGTCACCGGCGGCACGACCTCGACGGCGCGGACCTGCTCCCCCGCCACCGGGTCCACCCGCCGGTGCACGGCCGGCACGGTAAAGATCAGCGTGCGCATCTGCCGGTCGGTCAACGAGACGGTGATCGGGATCGAGGGGGGATTCTGCGCCGCGCCGATCAGCCGCTGCTCGGCGACCTGAAACATCCCCACCTTCGGCGCGTCCCGGAGCCAGTACGGCTGGGAGAGCGGGTAGCCGGCAGGGAGAGCGATCGTGAGCTCGGTCCTCACGGGCTGGTTGTTCCTCAGTGGCGCACCGGGAGCCTTGCTCGTGCGCGCCATCGGCGAGGCGACGATGGAGAGGGTGAATGGATGATCGGAGCGGTTGACCACGCTCACGCTCATGCTGATCTCTCCGCCCGGAGTGACGGCGGAGCCGGCGGCGCTGACGTCGATCGAGAGTCCCGCGGCATCGCGGATGACCTCGAGCAGCTCGCCCTGCTTGATCTCGATCCACGGACTGGTGATCGTGGCCGCGAGCCGCTCCAGCTCGGAATGCGCCTCGAGCAGGAGAGGGATCGACGTCGCCGGCGCCAGCGGGTCGAAGGTATCGGCGGCGCGCTGCAGGATGGCCCCGGCGCGCTCCCCGCCGGGGAGGCGCGACCAGCTCGTGTCGATCCCTTCGAACAGATCCTTCCTGGCCGGGTCGCCGGCGATCTGCAGGTAATAATTGATGACGCTGCCGCGCCGCTCCGCCGACCCGAACCCCTGGCTCTTGTGCTGGCTGCGGCTCTCCGCGGCGATCTCGGTGTAGGAGCGCCCGAGGAGCGGGTTGTACGTTCCGAGGTCGGCCCGCAGGTCGTTGGCGACGAGCGGCGAGTCGGGGTCGATCCGCTGCCAGGAGAATCGATTCCAGAACAGACGCCGCGGCTGCCACGGTGAGACGTGGCGCAGTTGTTCCGGGAACCGCTTCGGATCGCCCGCGGCGCGGAAGGCCTCTTCCGCGAGGAGACCGGAGGCGGTGTGGTGGCCGTGGCCGCCTTCGCCGGTGGCGGGGAAGCGGGTAATGATCACGTCGGGCTGGAAGCTGCGGATCGTCCAGACCACGTCCGCGAGGACGGCGTCGCGATTCCAGATCCTCAGCGTTTCCTCCGCCGTCTTCGAGTAGCCGAAGTCGACCGCACGCGTGAAGAACTGCTCGGCGTGGTCGATGCGCCTGGCCGCCAGCAGTTCCTGCGTGCGGATCACGCCGAGGAGCGCTCCCTTCTCGTTGCCGATGAGATTCTGCCCGCCGTCGCCACGGGTCACCGAGAGATACGCGGTGCGGAGGAGGCGCTCGTTCACCAGCCAGGCCAGCATGGCCGTGTTCTCGTCGTCGGGATGCGCGGCGACGTAGAGCGCGCTGCCGAGGACCGTGAGCCTCTTCATGGCCAGTTGAAGCTCGCTGGCCGTGCGGCCCTGCGCGGCGGTCGCCAGCAGGAGGAGGAGGAGGGGGAGGAGGAAGCGGCGGGACCACATGGCGGGCGGCGATGGTAGCAGGGAAGAAGCGGGAAGCGGGGTTCCCTTCTGCTGCCTGCTTCCCGCTTTTTCCCCCGCCCAACATCCGGGCTCGGGCTCGGGCGCGGGCCCGGGCCCGGGAACGTCCCCCGATCGACCACCAGTCCCATATCGAGCCCGATCCCGAGCCCGGCTTTTCGCTGAGCCCGAGCCCCGATTGCGGAGTTTCCGATTCCGGTGAGTTGCGGGACCGTTGCGAACACTGCGCCGCTTTTGCATAGGGAATGGCCCCTCGACGTCCTTTGCAGGATCAGAACGCCCCCTGGGTGGTCCTGGCGAGCTTTCTCGTGCTGACGGCGCTGGCCGCCGGGTACGTGTGGCAGAGCTCTCAGGCCGCCGACCGCTCGGCCTTCGAGCAGGAGGCGCGGGCCACGCTCGACGACATCCGTTTCCGCATCGACACCTACGTGAACGTGCTTCGGGCGGCAGGCGGCCTCTTCGCCGCGGGGGAGAACGTCACGCGCGACCAGTTCCGCGCCTACGTGCAGGCGCTGGACGTCCAGCGGCGGCACCCCGGCATCCAGGGCATCGGTTTGTCGTTGCGCATCCGGCCGCAGCATGTCGCGGCGGTGACGTCCGATCTGCGGCTGAACGACTTTCCCGACTTTCGCGTCTGGCCGGAAGGAGCGCGGGAGGAGCACCACGCCATCGTGCTCATCGAGCCGCTGGACCGGAGGAATCGCACCGCCATCGGCTACGACATGTTCACCAATCCCGTCCGGCGGGAGGCGATGACCCGGGCGCAGGACACGGGCGAAGCGGCGGCGTCGGCTCCGGTCCGCCTCGTCCAGGAGCTCGAGCGGGGGGATCAGCAGCGCGGTTTCCTGATCTACGTGCCGGTCTATACGAGTCGCGGCGTCCCGGGCACGGTGGCCGAGCGGAGGGAGAGGCTGTACGGGTTCGTGTACGCGCCGTTCCGGGCCGACGACCTGTTCAGGGCCATCTTCGACGAGCGGTCGCCGGGAGTGGCACTCAGCGTCGCGGACGGGGAGAATCAGCTTTACGAATCGAGGAGGCTTCCGCCCGATTCGCCCCTCTACGAG
Organism: Thermoanaerobaculia bacterium; assembly: GCA_035525045.1. Lineage (GTDB taxonomy): Bacteria > Acidobacteriota > Thermoanaerobaculia > Gp7-AA8 > Gp7-AA8 > DATLEX01. Next base: position 7,205 of record DATLEX010000231.1, read on the forward strand.
ATGACCGAGCCCCTCGACGTGGCCGGCCGGGAGTGGAGCGTGCACATCGTCTCCCCGAGACTGAAGGCGGGAGGCTCGGTCGCGGTGACGCTGGCCACCGTGCTCGGCGGCGTGGTGATCTCCTTGCTCCTCTTCGCGCTGCTCCGGATGCAGCTCCTGGCGCGGGGGCGGGCCGAAGAAGTGGCGGACGCGCTGCGCGAGTCGGAGGCCGAGCTGCAGGCGGCCAACCGGGCCAAGGACGAGTTCCTGGCCACGCTCTCTCACGAGATGCGCACGCCGATGACGGCGATCCTCGGATGGTCGAAGCTCCTCGGCGAGAATCTCGACGACGAGTCGCGCGCCGCCGCGGTCGATGCCATTCAGAATAGCAGCCTGGCCCAGGCGCAGCTCATCGATGACCTGCTCGACGTCTCGCGCATCACGGCGGGCAAGATGAAGATCGAGCCGGTGCCGCTCGAGCTCGGGCCGATCGTCTCGGCCGCCGCGGCCGCCATCGCGCCGGCTGCGGAGGCGATGGGCGTGACGGTCAACGTCGAGGTGCCGCCGGCGACCGTCACGGTCAACGGCGATCCGGCGAGACTGCAGCAGATCGTCTGGAATCTTCTCTCGAACGCGGTCAAGTTCACCACCACGGGCGGCAGCGTGAGCGTTGGCCTTCACGCCGCGGATGGGGAGGCCGTCCTCGACGTCACCGACACCGGGCAGGGGATCGAGCCCGCGTTCCTCCCTCACGTCTTCGAGCGTTTCCGTCAGGCCGACAGCTCCACCACCCGGGCCTACACCGGCCTCGGCCTGGGGCTGGCCATCGTCCGCCATCTGGCCGAACTGCATCGAGGCTCGGTTGCCGCCCACAGCGAGGGAGCCGGTAAGGGATCTCGGTTCACCGTGCGCCTGCCGCTTCTCCAGGCCAGTACGCCGATGCCCGATCCGGCGAGGGGCGATGCGGCCGAGCCGGCCAACGTCCTTCGCGGCGTGCGCGTGCTGGTGGTGGACGACGAAGAAGACGTGCGGAGCTTCGCCGCGGCGGCCTTCCAGATGGGCGGTGCGGAGGTGCGCAGCGCCGGCTCGGTGGAGGAGGCGCTGGAGACGTTCCGGGAGTGGCAACCCGACACAGTGGTCACCGACATCGGGATGCCGGGCCGGGACGGCTTCGAGCTGATCCGCCTCATCCGGCAGCAGAGCGCCGTTCCGGTCGTGGCGCTCACCGCCTATGCGCGGGAAGAGGACCGGGTCCGCGCGGAGCAGGCGGGGTTCGACGCCTTCATCTCCAAGCCGGTCGATCCGGCGGAGCTGCGCGGCGCGGTGGCGGCGGTGCTGAGCGCCTCGAAGATCAGCGCGTGAAGCGCCGGAAGGAAAAACTGGGGAGGGCCATCCTCGACCCGATGGCAGCTTTGTTGCACAAAGCGCTTCATGAGAGAATGCGTACGATGACCTCCCAGGCCCCCCATCCCATCCACCAGCGCGCCCTCGACGACCTCCGCTTCATCCGGTCGGCGGTCGAGAGCGCCGGTGCCTTCACCGCCGTCTCCGGCCTCGGCGGGATCGCCATGGGCGTGGTGGGGCTGGCCGCCGCCGCGGTCGCCGCGCCGCTGACAGAGGACCCACATCGATGGCTGACCGTCTGGATCTCCGCGGCAACGATCGCCGCCACGATCGGCCTTCTGGCCATGGTGCGGAAGAGCCGCCGCGGCGGCTCGTCGCTCGTCTCCGCGCCGGCCCGCCGTTTCGCGCTCGCATTCCTCCCCGCCCTCGGCGCGGCGGCCATGCTGACCACGGCGCTGGTCAGCCGCGGTCTCTTCGAGCTTCTCCCGCCGCTCTGGCTTCTTCTCTACGGCGTCGCGGTCTCGGCCGGCGGCGCGCTCTCCGTACGCGTCGTTCCGTTCATGGGCATCGCGCTGCTGGCCATCGGGCTGGCCGCGCTCTTCGTTCCGTTCCAGGCCGGCAATCTGCTGCTCGGACTCGGATTCGGCGTCGTGCACGTCGCCGGCGGCGTGGTGATCCTGCGGAGGTACGGTGGCTAGGCCGCTCAAGTCGACGCGTCCTGCCGCGGCCCCGAAGCTGCGGGCTCACGCCGGAAGCGCCGCGCACCAGCTCGATCGCCTCATCCACGAGCGCCTCCGTCTCGGCATCGTCTCCGCGCTCGCCGTCAACGACGCGCTGAGCTTCACCGATCTCCGTTCCATGCTCGCGACCACCGACGGCAATCTGAGCGTGCACGCGCGGAAGCTGGAGGAGGCGGGTTACATCCATTGCACGAAATCGTTCGACGGGCGTCTGCCGCGAACGGAGTACAGGCTCACAGCCTCAGGGCGGAAGGCGCTGGAGCGATATCTCGATCACATGGAGGCGCTGATCCAGGCCATGCGCCGCTGATTTTTTTACCGAGGAACTTTATGACGCAAAGCACTTTTCATGTGGCGGTCATCATGGACGGAAACGGGCGCTGGGCCACCGAGCGCGGCCTGCCGCGGGCCGCCGGGCATCGGGAGGGAGCAGAGGCGGTGCGGAGAGCCATCGAGGCCGCCCCTCCGGCCGGCATCGACCTGCTCACGCTCTACGCCTTCTCGTCGGACAACTGGAACAGGCCGGAGGGGGAGGTGGAAACGCTCATGACACTCTTCCACCGTTTCCTCTCCGCCGAGACGGCGCACTGCGTCGAAGCGGGCGTGCGGGTGAACGTGATCGGACGCCGCGACCGCCTCACGCCTTCCCTCGTCGGTCTGGTCGAATCGACCGAAGCGGCGACCGCGGCGGGAAGCCGTCTTCGCCTGAGGCTGGCCATCGATTACTCCTCGCGCGAGGCGATCGCGCGCGCCACCTGTTCGCGCTGCCCGGAGGGAAACTTCCGCCAGCGGCTCTCCACGGTCATCCACGCCGACAGCACGGTCGAAGACGTCGATCTCCTCATCCGGACGGGGCGGGAAAAACGCCTCAGCGACTTCCTCCTCTTCGAAGCCGCGTATGCGGAGCTTCACTTCACCGACACGCTCTGGCCCGATTTCACCGCCGGCGACCTGATGCTGGCCGTCGACGAGTACCGGCGCCGCGACCGCCGCTTCGGCTCGATCGGGGAGGCCGCATGTACGACGTGACGATCATCGGCGCCGGCCTGGCCGGCCTCCAGGTGGCGCGGCTTCTGGCGCGCGGCGGCGCGTCGGTGCTGCTGGCCGACGCGCGGCACAGCGTCACCGACTGCGTCCGGACCACCGGCATCTTCGTCCGGAAGACCTTCGAAGACTTTTCCCACCTCGACCGTTTTCTCGGTCCCCCGATCCGGACGATCGCCGTCCACTCCCCCGCCGGTCAGACCATCGATCTGGCCAGCGGGCACGACGAGTTCCGCGTCGGAAGGATGAAAGCGCTGTACGAATCGATGCTGCAGCAGGCTGTCGCGGCCGGCGCTCGATGGTGGCCGGCGACGACGTACCGCGCGCTGCGGCAGCACGAGGTGATCTTTCGCGACGGCCGGTCGGTGAAGACGCGATTCATCGTCGGCGCCGACGGGGCCCAATCGCGCGTGGCCCGCGACCTCGGTCTCGACGAGAATCACGAATGGATTGCCGGCGTGGAGAACGTCTATCCGAGCGCGTCGCCCTCCGCTCCACGATTCGACTGCTGGATCGATCCACGCTTCGCGCCGGGGTACCTGGCGTGGATCGTCGACGACGGCGAGGAGATGCACGCCGGCGTGGGCGGCGATCGAAACCGGTTCGATCCCGCCGCGGCGCTGGCCGCGTTCGAGCGCCGGATGCGTGGAGAAGGACGCATCGTTGCGGCGAACCCTCTGGAGCGGCGCGGCGGCTTCATCCCGGTGAACGGCGTTCTGCGCCGGATCGCCTGCGAACGGGGACTCCTGGTCGGCGACGCGGCGGGCGCGGTCTCGCCGCTCACGGCAGGAGGCCTCGACGCCTGCATGCGCCTGTCGGAGCACGCCGCCGCCGTCCTGCTAGGCGCGCTGCAGCACGGCCGCCCGCTCGAGGCCTACGACGGATCGGCGCTGCGGAGCCGCTTCGCCTCGCGGATCGGCATGCGACGGCTGTTCGATCTCGCTACGCGCTCCCGTCTGGCGATCGAGGCCGGCTTCGCCGCTGCCCGCACACCCATCGCCCGCCGTCTCGTACGCCACGTATTCTTCGGCCGCAGCTCCTTCCCCGACGCGCGAACCGCGTCAGTGATCGAGGATGGGGTGGCCTGACCAGGAGCTCCCGCGCCGTCGCCACGTCCTGCTCCGCACGATCCGCTCATCGATGATCAAGCGCCGGAAGGGGAGCGGGAACGAATCGCGTTCTCCCGGCAGATGACAGCGCTTCGTCGCCTCCTGTCGGGGTTGGCTCTGATCGTGGCCGGCGCCGCGATCGCTCTCCTGCTCTT
>DATLEX010000233.1:0-6798 GCA_035525045.1 Thermoanaerobaculia bacterium
TTCAAGACCCGCTTTCACCTCTACACCGTCCCCGGCCAGGTCTTTTACGACGCCTCCCGCAAACTGATCCTGAAGGGGGTGGACGGCTTGATCTTCGTCGCCGACTCGCAGGAAGCGCGCATGGAGGCGAACGTCGAGTCGCTTCAGAACCTGGATAAGAACCTCAAGGAGCAGGGGTACGAGCTGAAGACCCTCGCCTACGCGCTCCAGCTCAACAAACGCGACCTGCCGACCGCGCTCCCGGCCGAGGAGATGTACCGCCAGCTCAACTACAAGGGTGAGCCGACCTTCGAGGCCGTGGCCATGGCCGGCACCGGCGTGTTCGACACGCTGAAGTCCGTGGCCAAGCAGGTGCTGACGGAGCTGAAGAAGAAGTGAACGGCCTGTCAACGGGATGGATCCTCACTTCCGCGCGCTTTTCAACCGCCAGTTCACGAACGAGATCTACCTGCGCTACCAGCGCGATCTGACCGGGCGCCTCGGGATGCCCTTCGAGTTCCGCCTGGCCGAGTCCCCGGTGTTCCTCCCCGACGACTTCAAGGCGCGCGCAGTCACCGCGGCCCTCGAGATCGTCGCGCAGCTCGGCGAGCCCTCGCGCCTCGAGCAGATGCGCCGGGCCATTCCGCCGCGCTGGAACGTGCCGGGGATGGACCCCCGCCCCAGCTTCGCCCAGGTCGACTTCGCCGTCACGCGCGACGCGGCCGGCGCGCTGGTCCCGAAGCTGATCGAGCTGCAGGGCTTCCCGTCGCTGACGGCGCTGCAAGCCGTCCAGCGCGACGCCTGGTATGACCTGCTCCAGTCGATGGAGGGCCTCGACCGCTGGTGGTCGTGCTGGTTCTCGGGGCTCGACCGCGACGGCTTCCTCGATCTGGCGCGCCGCACCATCACCGGCGGCCACGATCCGGCCGAGGTGATCCTGATGGACGTCGACCCGCCGCGGCAGAAGACCGCCACCGACTTCGCGGCGACGAAACTGCTCTTCGACGTCGATGCCGTCGATCCCACGTCGCTCGTGCGCCGCGGCAAACAACTCTTCCGCGGCGACGGCAGGCGCGTGCGGCGGATCTACAACCGCGTCGTCTTCGACGAGCTCATTCGCAGAAAGATCGAGCTGCCGTTCGATTACCGGGAAGAGCTCGACGTCGAGTGGGCGCCGCACCCGAACTGGTACTGGGTCTGGTCGAAGTTCTCGCTCCCCTTCCTCGATCACCCGGCCGTCCCGCGGGCGACGTTCCTCTCCGACCTCCAGCGCTTGCCGGACGACCTCTCCCGGTTCGTGCTCAAACCGCTCTTCTCCTTCGCCGGCGGCGGGGTGAACGTCGACCCGGCGAAGGCCGACATCGACGCCGTCCCCGCCGGCGAGCGCTCCGGCTGGTGCCTCCAGGAGAAGATCGAGTACGCCCAGGCGCTCACCGCGGTCGACGGCGGAGGGGTGAAGGTCGAGATCCGGATGATGTTCCTCCGGCCGGATGACGCGGCGGAACCGCTCCTCGCCCAGAACCTCATCCGCCTCTCCCGCGGCAGGATGCTCGGCGTCGACTTCAACAGGGAGTTCACCTGGGTGGGGGCGTCGGTGGGGCTGTCGGCGTCGTCGTGAGCAGCAGCCCTCCGCGGTGGAGCAGCCAGAGCGCGACGATCTGGATCAGGTGATAGAGATCGTTGTGGTTGAAGTGGCGGTGCAGGGCAAACCCGCTCTGCTGAACGGCGGCGGCGACGAGCGAGACGGCGATGCTCCCGAGAAGCCAGGGAGCGAACGAGGCACGCCGCCTCCCCCACGTCACCAGCGCATGGCCGCCCACGACCAGCAGAGTCAGACCGTAGTCGGCGATGACGTAGACGAAGTCGTCGTGCACCGCCATCCAGAGCCCGTACAGGAAGAACTTCGCGATGCCGAAGATCGCGAACGGCCGGCCGAGACCGGCAAGGAGAAAGAGGCTCGCCACGCCGACGGCATAGACGGTCGGCTTCCATAGGGGCTGCCAGGCGGTTCCATGGTAGGTCCCGCCGAGGACCGCCGCCGCCGCGGTGGCGAAGAAGGCAAGCGCCCAGGCCAGAGGACCGGCACGCCAGAGGCGGACCCCGAAGAGCGCGGCGGCAAGCGCCAGCAGGGAATCGGTGGCGACGGTCATCGGCTCGTGAGCGTTCATCCGGCCTCCACCACGGCGATGTGCTCGCCACGCGCGGCGGGGAGCCCCTCGTGGTACTCATGATCGCGGATGAGCCGGACGAGGCGGAAGCCGTCCTCGCCGGCGAATCGCCCGATCTCGGCAGGATCGATGGCCCAGCGCCCCGGCTCCCGCTTCCACATCAGCCAGAGATCGGCCAGCAGCGTGGCGTTGCGGAAGTTCGCCTGGAGGCGCCGCTCTTCGAAGAAGGTGAAGACCACGGTCGCCGGCGGCGAGACCGCGCGGATCTCGGCCAGCGTGTGGTGAATGTGGGCCGGCGTCAGGTAGAGGAACACGGCCTCCGCGAGGAAGATCGCCGGCGCGTTGCCGTCGAAGGCGCCGCACTCCTCCAGCTTCTCGCGGAGCGACTCGGAGCCGAGCTCGGCCGCGACGAACACAACCCGCCGCCCGGTCCCGGCGGCGGCGCGTTTGCCGGCCTGCGTCTCCCCCCGGTCGACTTCGATCGCGCGCAGTCGCGGCACCTCCTCGGAGAGTCGAAGCGCCAGCGTGTCGAAGCCGGCGCCCAGCACGACGAGCTGCGCGGTTCCCCTGGCGAGCTCCTCCCGGACGATCTGCTCGATTCTCCGCTTGCGCATGACGTACTGCAGCGTCAGCCCGGGAACGAACAGGCGCTCCTGAATCGCGACCAGCATCCGGTCGAGGAGGGAGTCGCCGCGGCGGACCCCCAGGCCCGCGGCCCGGACGAATCGCTGCGAGAGCTCGGCCGCGGCGGGCGGAACGAGATGGCCGTGCCGCGGGTGACGCGCCTGGAACGCGATGCCGCGGACCACCAGGGCGGCCGTCGCGCTGGGCCGGCTCATGCGTCGAACATCGCCCGGTAATGCCGGTACCACTCGCTCTGGAACCGCTCTCCCGCATCGCGATGCCGCTTCCGGCGCAGGAACTCGGCGAACTGCGGGTAGCAGCCCTCGACCTGATCACGGCGTGCCCACCGGTGGTAGGTGAGGAAGTAGCTCCCCTCGCGCGCCATGGCCAGATCGATGAGGGCGCGGAACGCATCCGCCGCGCGCGAGAGCGCCTCCGGCGTGTGCTCCGTGTGCAGGTTGAAGATCACGCAGGCGTAGCGCTGCCTGGCCCACGCCAGGAACGACTCGTCGTCGCGCTCGATGAGCCGCACCGTGCCGTAGATCACCGGCACGCCGAGCCGTCGCAGCTCACCGGCCGCTGCGCTCATGAACGCCGCCAGGCGTGGCCGCGGCACGTACAGCTCGGTGATCATCTCCGTGGCCCGCGTCGCCGCGGAGGTCAGCCGGTCGATCGTCAGGTGGTAGTCGTCGGGGTAGAAGCTGAGCTGATGCTCGTCCGACCAGTACACCTGACCTGAAGACGCCAGGTAGTAACCCGTGTACTGCTCGTAGGCCTGATTGCGGTCGGCATGCGTCAGGTAGAGCAGCTTCATCCAGTCGGCGGGCGCGAGCTCGGCCTGCACGTCCGGCATGGGCGTGTCGTCCGGGACGGGGCGATAGCAGGAGAAGACGCCGCGGCGGAGGAAGTCCTCCGATTTCTCGTCGATCGAGAACTGGAAGTCGCCGTAGAGATACCCGTCCGCGATCCGTTCCTCGAAGGCGGGCATCACGCTCTCGACGCTCTGCAGTTCGACCACCCGCTGCACTTTGCGCCGCGGAGAGAGCCGCAGCCGGATCGAGCTGATCACGCCGAAGAGGCCATATCCTCCGATGGCCAGCGAGAAGAGGTCGTCGTTCCTGGTCCGGCTGCACTCGACGCGGTTGCCTCCGCCGTCGAGGAGCACGAACGACTCGATGTCGCCGATGATCGGCTTCATCGCCAGTCCGCGGCCGTGGACGTTCGCGGCGAGACTTCCGCCGAGGGTCAGCCGGTCCGCGCCGGTCTGCTTCTGGCGGATCCCCCACTGCCGGCTCTGCCCTCGCTGTGCTTCGGTCAGCCAGGTGATGAGCTGGGGCCACTCGATCCCCGACTCCACCTCGACGATTCCCTGCTCACGATCGAAGGAGAGGATGCGGTTCATGCGCCGGACGTCGATCAGCGGCGCCTTCGATGCGAACTGCTGCCCACCCATGGCGTGACGGCCGCCGGCGATGCCGACTTCTCCGCGCGTGTTCCGCAGGAGAAGGGCGAGCTCCTCCGCCGAGCGCGGCGTGAGGATCGACGAAACCCAGGTGGCGTTCATCTGGGAGTGGACGTCGTTGACCCATCCGCCGCCGGCGGCCACCGGACGGGTGACGCAGGCGCCCGGCGCCAGCGCGGCGAGACCGAGGGCCTTGAGCAGCTCCCGTCGATCGAGCATGGCCGATGGTACACGGCTGGAATCAGGAGTGCTTCGTCCCTCTCCTGATGCCGCGCGAGATCGAAACGGCTGCGCTGGCGGAGGCGGGGATCGACCGCTCGCAAGTGTACGTCACGAACGTGGTGAAGCACTTCAAGTGGGAGCCGCGCGGGAAACGACGCATTCACAAGAAGCCGAACGCGCTGGAGATCGCCGCCTGCCGCCCCTGGCTCGACGCGGAGATCCGCGTGGTGAAGCCACGGGCCATCATCTGCCTCGGCTCCACCGCCGCGCAGGCCGTGGTCGGCCCGAAGTTCAAGAGTCGATTCAGCGTGGAACATTCGTCGATTCGCCGATGGCCGACTTCGTCACGGCCACGGTGCACCCTTCGTCCATCCTCCGCGCATCCACGGATGAGGCGCGGCGGGCGGAAACGAGGCGGTTCATCGAGGATCTGAAGAAGATCCGAGCCGCGATCGAGCCGCTGTCATCCCGAGCGTGAGCGGGGGATCTGGGCGGGCGGGGCTCACTTTCTGCCGATCAACGGCTGCGGCTCGAAGCGCTGGAATGCCTGCCAATCGGCCTCGGCGCGACGATAGAGCTCGTCGAGGTCGGCGCGCGCGTAGCACTGGCGGCGCAGCCGGAGATGCTGCTCGGTCCACGGAACGTGCGGCTCGAGGTCGCGCAGGGCGGCGATCGTATTCGGGCCGCATCCGAGCTCGCTTCCCCAGGCGATGTTCACGCGCTGCCTTCGGCGCTGATCCTCCCACTGCCCGGCGATGAACGGCTTCGAGGTCGCGTCCAGCATCCGGCGCGCGAAGTGGCGGTCCGAGCCGGCCAGCGCCGCGGCGGTACTGAGAGCGCGTCCCATCACATCCGGCAACGGCCACGGGTCCGACCGCAGCGCGACCAGAGCCTGGTCCACCAGGCGGGCCGCCTCCTCGTGGTTGCCCTGCATGAGCCGGAGACGCGCCTCGATCGCCGTCGCCTCGACCGGCTGCAGATCGCGCAGCAGCGTGATGAAGATGTCGCCTTCTTCGCTCCCGCCCTCCGCGAACACCTCGGCCAGGCGCGAGACCTCCAGGCTGTTCACCGGCCCCCAACGGAGGGACCGCCACGACTCGAGCGCCGCGGTCAGGTCATCGTTCTCGTAGTGTCGCGTGAGCTCGTGCCGGGCCCGGACCAGCTCGCTGACGCCGCCCGGCGGAAGCTCCAGCGTCGCATGGCTCCACTTGTTCATCTCGACCAGTTCCCAGTCGAGGGCCCCTGTGAGGGTCGCGGGGCGGTCGGCGCCGAGGGCCCGCGCGGTGTGCATGAGCTCGTTCACGTCGAACCCGGCATCGCTTCCCAGCGATCGCGCGAAGCCGAACTCGATCAGGGTGCGGTCGTCGGTGTTCAGCCGGTTTCCGCTTCCGACCGTCCGCGCCAGCACCTCGTTCCCGATGAAGCGGGCCAGGAAGCCCTCCGGCGTCTCCACTCGCCAGGTGTTGTGCGTCGCCTCCTGGTAGGGAGACTCGGTCAGACGCTGCCGGATGCTGTCCGCGTCGTAGACCGCCGGCTCGATCGAGGCGACGAGAATGAGGTCGGCGGGCGTGGTCCGCCAGGTGTTGACGTGCCGAAACACCGACGTCATGGTGGCGTAGACGGTGCGGATCGTCTCGGCGTCGACCTCGTAGGTCTGCACCCACTGCACGAACAGACCGCCCTGACGAAGGCGCGCCGCGGCAGCCTGGTAGAACTCGCGCGTGTAGAGGCTGGCGATCCCCGCCCGGTAGGGGTTGGAGGGCTCCGAGAAGATGACGTCGTACCGCTCGCGCGTGGTCAGCAAGACCTCCCGGGCATCGTTGAGGTGAATGCGCACCTTCGGGTTCGACATGCACCCGTTGTTCACCGCCGCGAAGTCGCGCGCCACGCGCAGGACGGCCGGCTCGAGCTCCACCACGTCGACGCGCTCGATCGTCTCCACGCCGGCCAGCCATCCCGCCGTGCTGCCGGTGCCAAGCCCGATGACCAGCGCCCGGCGGGGATCGGCATGCAGCATCGAGGCAATCAGCCCGCTCATCACCTGGGTGCTGTCGTCGCCGCGCGCGCTGCCATCCACCTTCCCGTTCACGGTGAAGTTGCGGTCGTCGTGATCGGACACGGCGATGCTGCTTTCCCGCCCGTCCGCCTCCCACACCAGGTTTCGCCGCGCCGTGTGCATCCACTCCCGCATCTCGTTCGGCGCATCGGGAAGCGGCGTCCTCCCCGCTCCGATCCCCGTGTGCCGCCACGCGGCGGTCGGACCGGTGAAGGTCAAGCACGCGACGGCCGCCAGCCCGATGACCAGCGACGCCCCCGCCGAGACCCACGCGCGCCGGCGGAACG
>DATLEX010000238.1:0-6155 GCA_035525045.1 Thermoanaerobaculia bacterium
TGATCAGTAGCAGGCTTTGTTTCATGCTGGCTGCTCTCCACGGGTTGTGGTCGATGGAAAAGGGCTTGAACCGGCTACGCGCGTCGTCCGCCGGTTCCTCCCGCTCGACCGATGTATCGGACACATGAGAGGAGTGACGCCCGTGGACATTTACCAACCCCCCCACCCTCTAGGACGGCGGCTGCACGTGAGCGAGGCCGATCGCGGCGCGCCAGAGCCGCCTCGAGCCGCTCCGAAGAGGGGGCCGGTCGATCGCGTGCGCCGGGGGGAGGCTCGCTGCGCTCGCCCCGCGCGCTTCAATACCGGGTCCTACAGCCTCCCGAGGCGCCCATCACCTGGACGCTGACCGGCGTCGAGCCGTTCTGCGCGACGAGCGTGCCGGTCTGCAGCGGGCCGGTGGCTCCGCTGATGTAGAAGGCTTTCTCGCCGACGTTGTCGACCTCTTCGGGCGTCCCGCCGTACTGCGCCTGGAAGGCCTGCCGGGCCACCTCGTAGTTGGCGGCGGACGGGAAGACCCGGGCGATGACGACCTTGCCGTCCTCGCCGGTCCATCTGGAGATGACGCCCCTCCTCAGCGGCGTCGCTCCCGCGCTCCGCCTCAGCGAGAACGGCGACGTCTCCATCGGCCGCCTCGCACCCGGCCTCTATCGCTTCCGATGCTGGATCGGCGATCGGCTGCCTTGTTCTGATCGCGTGGACTACGTCGTCGGATCGGACCTGGTGCAGATTCACATCCACTCGCAGACGTACTCGCAGATGCCGGCGCCTCGGGCGCGGCATTTCGTCTCGGTGACGCGCGCGCTGTTGCCGCCGCACATCTCGATGGCCTTCCGGTGCCATCCGGCGACGGTGAGGCAGTCGTTCTTCGAGACGATGCTCGCCTCGAACGTGCGGATCACGGCCTTCTTCTCGCCGAGGCTCTCGTAGGTGCGGCGGCCGGTGTCGTAGTACATCTGGTAGATCTGCGGCGCGCGGCGGAGGAGGGCGTGCGGATCGCCCTCGGCCAGAAGCGCTCGGTGCGGGCCGCCGAGGTTCTGCTCGGCCGATTTCTCCCCCATGAGCAGAAAGACCTTCTCCCCGATCCCCATCTCCTCCGCCACGGCCTGATCGAGCCGCTCGTTCAGCTCGAACGGATACCAGCTCGCGGTCAGCAGTTGTGCGATGACCTTCTGGTCGGCGGCCGGCAGCCGCTCGATGACCCGCTGCACGCCCGCCTCCCCGCGCTGATCGCGCACGAAGGAGAGGCGCGCGAGGAGCGAGCCTCCCTTCACCTTCATGTCGGGCATGACAAGAGGATACGCCCAGTCACTCGTGGAGTACGATCGCGGACCGACAAGTCGATCAGCGGCTGGCTTCGGCCAGGGCCTTCTTTCTGGCGGCTTCGAATTCGTCGCCGGGGTTCCAGCCGGGCATCTCCGGCATCTGCGCGATGGCCAGCCCGGCGTGGAAGCCGAGGCGGGCGTCTTCGATCATCCCATCGAAGTTCCAGCTCTCGTCGATCTCGTCGGAGGGCTGGTGGTACTGCTTCGCCTCCCATGCCTCGATCTGCTGCTTGCCCCATCCCGCCGGGCGGTCGCGGAACTCGACGCCGGTGTCGAGGTAGATCGCCGGAACGCCGATCTTCGCGAAGTTGAACTGGTCGGAGCGGTAGTAGAACCCGCGGTCGGGGAACTGCTCCGGCTTGATGAGGCGTCCCTGCTGCGCGGCGAAGTGCCGGACCACGTCGTCGAGCGTCGACTTGCCGAAGCCGACCTGCACGATGTCGGTCGAGCGCCCCCAGATGTTCCCGCCGTCGAAGTTGAGATTCGCCGCCATCTTCCCGGGATGGAACGTCGGATGCGTGGCGTAGTACCTCGATCCGAGGAGTCCCTGCTCCTCGGCGGCGACGAAGTTGAAGAGGATCGAGCGCGAGGGGCGCTGCGGCAGCGCGGCGAAGGCGCGGGCGATGGCCAGCACCTGCGCGGTGCCGCTGGCGTTGTCGAGCGCGCCGTTGTAGATCCGATCGCCTTCCCCGTCCGGCTCGCCGGTGCCGAGGTGGTCGTGATGCGCGGTGTAGACGACCACCTCGTCCGGGCGCTCGCTGCCCCGAAGCAGCCCGAGGACGTTCGCCGTCCGCTTGCGGGAAATCGCGTTCTGCAACTGCAACGAGGTGGTGATGCCGAGTGGGATCGGCCGGAAGTTGCGGCTCCTCGCCGACTCGACCAGCCTGGCCAGGTCGCGCCCGGCGGCGCTGACGAGCTGCTTCGCCGCATCCTCGGTCACCCACGCCGCGACCTCGATCCGCGGCTCGCCGGTGGGCGGGAGCTCGAACTGCTCGCCGGTCCACGAGGTCTGCACGACCTGCCACGGATAGCCGGCCGACGGAACGGTGTGGATGATGATCGCGCCGGCCGCCCCCTGCCGCGCCGCGCTCTCGTACTTGTAGGTCCAGCGCCCGTAGTAGAGGCGGCGGTTGCCCTCGAAGAGCTTCCGGTCCCAGTCGGGATCGTTGTTGAGAATGACCAGGACCTTCCCCTTCAAGTCGGCGTTCTTGAAGTCGTCCCACCTGTACTCGGGCGCCTGGATCCCGTACCCGACGAAGACCAGCTCGGCGTTCTCGATCGCCGCCCGCTCGTTCTGCACGCCGCTGGCGGCGATGAAGTCGTTCCAGCGATTCAGCGTGAGGGTCTGACCGCCGCGGGTGCGGAACGACCAGGTGTCGGGGACCTTGGCGTTGATGCCGACGATGTCGAAGGGCTGGTAGAAGCTCCCGTCCGGACCGCCCGGCTCGAGCCCCAGCGCCTGCATCTCCGTGGCGAGGTAGAGCTGGGTGAGCTCGTCGCCGCGGGTGGCGGGGCCGCGCCCCTCCAGCAGGTCGGACGCCAGGAAGCGGATCGGCGCCTCCAGCGTGGCGCGCGTGATCCGTTCGGCGGCACGGTCCGCTCCCGCCGGCAGCGGGTAGTCCGCCGCGCCGGCCACGGATGCGAACAGCGTCAGGAAGGAGAGGAAGAGAGATCGCATCAGGGCCTCCAACTCAGTGGGCGATGATCAGCTCGACCCGCCGGTTCTGCTGGCGGCCGGCGGGCGTGTCGTTCGTGGCGACCGGTGAGGTCTCGCCGAGGCCGGTGGTCGTGATCTGGTTCGCCGGGACGCCGCGGCTGACCAGGTAGTCGCGGACGGCGGTGGCGCGCCGCTCCGAGAGCGCCTGGTTCACCTCCTCGCTCCCGACGCTGTCGGTGTGGCCCTCGATCGTGATCCGGGCGTTCTGGCTGACGCGCAACTGGTCGGCGATCTTCGCCAGCGTGTTGCGCGCCCCCGGCTTGAGGGCCCACTGGCCGGTGTCGAAGAAGAGGCCCGGCAGCGTGACGATGAGACCGCGATCGGTCCTTCTCGTCTCGGCGAGCTTGGCCAGCTCCGCCTCCATCGCCTCGATCCGCTGCCGCGCGGCGGCGTCGCGGCGCGCAAGCTCTTCCTGCGCGCGCGCCAGCTCGGCCTCGGTCTGCGTGGCGCGGGCGCGCTCCGTATCGACCTGCGTACGGAGCTGCTCGATGGCCGCGACACGCGCCCTCTCCGCCTCGAGCCGGCGCCGCTCGCTCTCCTCGCGCTCGCGCTGAAGACGCTGCAGCTCCTCGCGCTGTTTGCGCAGCTCCTCTTCGCGCCGCGCCAGCGCGTCCGCCGTGAGGCGTCCGGCGCTGCGCTCCTGCGCCAGGGCCTGTTCGAGCGATTGGATCTGATTTCCCATCGACGTCTCGCTCTGACGCTCGCGCTCCTGGATCTGCCGCAGGCTCGCTCGCTGCTCTTCGACCTGCCGGCGGAGCTGCTCGACCTCGGCGCTGGAGGCGCCGCGCTGGCTCAACGTCGTCTCGTAGCGGCGCAGGAGCAGATCGAGGTTCTGCTCGGCCGCGATGCGCGCCTGCCGATCCCGATCGAGCTGGGCCCGGGACTCCGCCTCGCTTCGCGAGACCTGATCGAGCTGCTGGCGCAGTCGTGCGGCCTCCTGCTCGGCCTGCTCGCGGCGCCGCTGTTCCTCCGCGGCGCGCGTGTCGACGGCCGTCGCGGCCAGCCGGGCACGCTCGGCCCGCAGATCCGGCAGCAGCGGATCGATCCGATTGCGCCGCGCCACGGACTCCGCCTGACGGGCCAGCATCTCCGCCGAGTACGCCAGATGGTCGGCGATCGCGCTCTGTCGATGCTGCCTCGCCAGCGCGCGCGCCGTCTCGAGCGTCTCCTCGGCATGTCTGAGGATGGCCGGGGCCACCGAGTCGGCGCCCGCCGAGCGCGCCAGCCTGATGGCGTTCTCCGCGACGACGACGCGGTCCATCGATGTGGCGCCGCGGCTGACCGTCGCCGGCGGATCGTAGAGGGTGACGGGGGGCGCCGTCCCTCCGCGCGCGGCGATGTCCGCTCGAAGATCGCGGATCTCGCTGTTGGCTTTCACCAGCAGCGCCTGCGCCTCGGCGGCCTGGGCGGCATGCGTCGCCTCGACCGCGCGCAGCGCCGCCTCATCGCGCAGCTCGCGCCTCTCGCTGTTCCAGTTCAGGCGCGCCTGGTCGAGCCGGGCCACCGCCTCCTCGTAGAGGGCCTGGGCGAAGGCGGGGGCGCCTGCCGCCTGCGCGGAGGCGAGAGCCGCTTCCGCTGTGGTCAATTTTGCCTGGGTGTGCAACTTGTCGCGCTCGCTTTGCGGCTGCCCCGTCGTGCCGCACGCCGCCAAAGCGAGCCCAACGAGAAGGGCGAGGAGGGTCGTGCTGAGTCTCGGTGTCATCGGTGGTCCTTTCCCGGCGGATCGGCGCCGGTTTACCGATGACCATGCAAGATTTGTGGCCAGGAAGACGCGGCGCCGGGGAGGGAAGTGGGAGCGCGGGCGCCTGTCCGACTATCCAGGGACTGAGACGGAGCTGTTGGACGCCGACATCGTCATGAGGAACGGCGAGTTCTTGCAGCGAATGCGAGGCCTTGATTCCAATTGATGGATCTGCCTCGCTACGCTCGGAATGACAGTTCCCATGTCTGGGCGGTCAGGTCGTGTCCGAAGCTGTCGTGCTTCTCCTCGGCCACGAGGAGGAAGCCGTGCTTGATGTAGATGCGCCGCGCGGCGTGCAGCACGTCGTTGGTCCAGAGCATCAGTTTCCGGTATCCGGCCTGGCGGGCGAAGCGGACGCATTCGGTCACCAGCCGGTTTCCGATGCCGAGGCCGCGCGCCGACGGCTCGACGAGCAAAAGACGCAGTTGCGCGACGCGCTTGCTCTTCCGCACCACGAACACCGATCCGACCCGCTCCCCCTCGCGCTCGGCGATCCAGCAGCGCTCCCGTCTGGGATCGAAGCGCTGCAGAAAGCGGGCGACGATCTCCGCCACCAGCGCCTCGAATCGCTCGTCCCATCCGTACTCCTCGGCGTAGAGGATCCCGTGCCGCTGCACGACCCACCCCATGTCGCCCGCCTGGTGGGGACGAAGCAGGAAGGGAGCGCCCTCTTCCGGCTGCGTCGCCAGAACCGACTCGATGCTCCCCATGGCCTCCACGAGCCGGCCCTGATCGGAGGGGGAGAGCGCGGAGAGCATTGCGGCGATCTCGTGCCGCGATTCGTCGTTCAGAGCGGCAAAGGCCTCCTGCCCCTTCTCGGTGAGATGGAGCAGGCTCTTGCGACGGTCGTCCGGCGCGGCGGTCTTGCCGACGAGGCGCCGGCGGGCAAAGCGGGAGAGGATGCGGCTCAGGTAGCCGCGGTCGAGGCCGAGATCGGCGGCGATGGCGGAGGCGGAGGCCTGCTCCCGGTGGGCCAGCTCGTAGAGGACGCGCCCCTCGGTGAGGGAGAAGGGGGAGCGGAGCAACCCCTCGTGGAGGACGCCGATCTTCTGGGTATAGAAGCGGTTGAAGCGGCGGACCGCCGCGACCCGTTGCACGAGCTCTTCAGGCATTGATGACAATGTCATCATTCTACTTGACTCTGTCAACTATGAATGGGGTCAGGTTTGCCGGCTTTTGCCGGCATCTTTCCAGGCGTCGATTCCGCGGGACTCGCGGTGGTGCCTCAGGGGGACTCCTGCGCCGTTCGGCGAGCGAGAAGGGGAGGAGGGTCACCACCGGTCAGGCGGGCCGCGGCACGCCTGGTCTCGGGGCATAATGGACCGTCCATGACAGAGACGATCTCGCACTATCGCATCGTGCGGGAGCTGGGCCG
>DATLEX010000278.1:0-6978 GCA_035525045.1 Thermoanaerobaculia bacterium
AGCGCCCGCGTCGCCGCCGGCTTGTCCGACTTCGCGGCATCGAGCAGCGCGGTCTCGAACTTGTCGGGGACGGACCGCGACCAGTAGCTGTCCCACTCCCCCGCCAGCGCCGGATTCCGCGAGCGCCATGCCTCCATCCCCTTCTCCCACTTCTTCCGCTGACGGGCGAGCTTCCTGGTCTTGCGCGCGAACTCGGACCGCACCTCGTCCGAGACGTAGAACGGCGGGTCAGCCGGCCAGCCGAGGGCCTCCTTCGTGGCCTTCACCTCCTCGGCGCCGAGGGGCTCACCGTGCGCACGGGCGGTGCCGTGAAACCTCGGACTCCCCCATCCGATGATCGTCGTGGCGATGATCAGCGACGGCTGGCCGGCCGCCCTCTGCGCTTTGCGGATGGCCTTGCGCACCGCGGTGCGATCGTGTCCGTCGATTCTCTGCACGTGCCAGCCCATCCCCTCGAAGCGCTTCTTCACTTCGTCGGAGAAGGCCAGGCGCGTCTCCCCTTCGATGGTGATGTTGTTGTCATCGTAGAGGTAGATCAAGTTCGACAGGCCAAGGTGTCCGGCGAACGAGGCCGCCTCGGAGCTGATGCCCTCCATCAGGTCGCCGTCCGAGCAGATCGCGTAGACGAAATGATCGACCGGCTGGAAGGCGGGGTCGCCGTTGAAGCGGGCGGCCATCATCCTGCCCGCCAGGGCCATGCCCACGCCGTGCGCGAACCCCTGGCCGAGCGGTCCGGTGGTGACCTCGATGCCGCTGGCATGGCCGTACTCGGGATGTCCGGCCGTGCGCGATCCCCACTGGCGAAAGTTCTCCAGCTCCTCCATGGTCATGTCGGGATAGCCGGTCAGGTGGAGCAGGGAGTAGAGCAGCATGGAAGCGTGCCCGGCCGAGAGGATGAAGCGGTCGCGGTTCTTCCACTGGGGGTGGAGAGGATCGTGCCGGAGGAACTCAGTCCAGAGGACGTAGGCCATGTCCGCCATCCCCATGGGTGTTCCGGGATGGCCGGAATGCGCCTTCTCCACCGCGTCGACGGCGAGAAATCGGATTGTATTGACGCATTGCTCTTCGAGCTTGTCCTTCAATCCGATCGCCGGCTCGTTGCTCTCCTCGGCGACGGCGATCGAGGTCGCGCCTTCGTGCGCCGTCTGGCGCGGGGAATCGGTCATTCTTTCCTCCGAATGGTGAGGCCTGGCAGGGCGTGGATTATACTCGGCGCAATCGTTCGAGCCGGTGCGCGTGCGGAGCGCGAATGACACCTGACGAGACCGTCACCGTCAAAGGTTCACCAGTGCGCAGCCTCCAGAAATTCGTGCAGAGCGACCTGACCCCCGCACAACTGGAGAAGCTCTACGGCAGCCTCCCCCCGGAGGACGCGTCGCGGTTCAAGGCCACCATTCTCCCCACCGAGACCGTCCCCGTTCACCTGCTCAACCGCGTGACCGAGGAGGCGGCCCGGGCGAAGGGAGAGCCGCTCGAGGCCTTCGCGCGGCGGGCGGGGCGGGAGGCGGCCGGCGAGGCGGTCCAGGGCATCTACCGCTTCTTCGCCCTGGTGCTGACGCCGGCGGCGCTGCTGTCGAAGGCTTCGCAGATGTGGAGCTCGATCTACAACCGGGGCGCGCTGCGCGTGGAGGACCAGACCTCGAACAGCGCGCGCATCAGCCTGGTGGACTTCCCCTCCGAGGTGGCGGGCTGCACGCGCGTCACCGGCTGGATCGAGAAGATGGCGGAACTGACCGGCGTGCGGGACGTGGAGATCGAGAAAACCAGGTGCTTCGCTCGCGGCGATGCGAACTGCGAGTGGAAGCTCCGCTGGAGATGAACGACCGATGAACAAGCTGTTTCCAATGCATTCCGATCATCCGCTGTTCCGCTACTTCACCGACGAGGAGCGGGCGCGCATCGAGCGCATCGGCGAGGTGAAGACTGTGGCCGAGGGGCGGTACCTGATCCGGGCCAGCGACTACGACTCGCAGCTCTTCGCGGTCGAGGACGGACACCTCGACATCATCGCCACGCGCGACGGGAAGGAGACCGTGGTGGCCACGGTAGGGCCCGGCGACGTGCTCGGCGAGGTGGCCTTCATCGACGACTCGCCGCGGTCGGTGTCGGTGCGAGCGGGCGAAGAGAGCGTGACGGTGCGGGCCTGGGACAAGAAGACGCTGTCGGAGGCGCTGGCCTTCGATCCGCAGTTGCTGGCCAAGTTCGCCGTGGCCATGAGCGAGCTGCTGGTCGAGCGGCTGCGCGACACGGCGCGGCGGGTGTAGCTGACTCACCGATTCTTCTTGCCTTCCGCCTCTCGTTCGTCTAGATAACCCCTCATATGCTTCGGCACTCCCTCCTGGCGACTCCACTCGTCCTCTGCCTGCTGGCGTCAGCGGTCTCGGTCGCGGCCGAACGGCCGCTCTCCGAGCCTCCTGCCGGCCCCGCCTTCAGGCAGCAGGAGCCGGCCGCGATCACGTTTCAGGGCGAGGAGGGATTCGTCGTCTGGACGGACTGGCGTGCCGGTGCCACACCGGCTGCGTACGGAAGCCGGATCAACACCACGGGGACGCTCCTCGACCCGCGCGGCATCCGGCTGAACACAGACCGCCGCGCCGCGAGGGCACAGGGAGTGGTCGGGGCAGGCGGCACGTGGGTCGTCGTCTGGGTCGAGAACCATGTCGTTCACGGCCGGCGCATCGGCAGCGACGGTGCGCTGCTCGGTCCGGCCGTCGCTCTTCTTCCCCTCGCCGTCCAATCGGAGCCGCACGTCATCGACGTCGCCTCCGCGGGGCCGACGATTGTCGTCGCTCCCCGAGCGGTCGATCCGGGACTGCCCGTCACCGAGCCGCAGATGGCCATCGCCGACTTCGGTCTCACCGCAGTGCGCACGCTCTCCTCTCCCGGCCTCTCGCCGCGCGCAGTGATCAGCGACGGCTCCGATTACTTCATCTTCGGCGCCACCCCGGTTCCCGGTCACCCGACGCGCATTGCGAAGATGTCGGCAGACGGGCAGATCGGACCGCTGGCCCCGGCCGGTTTCATCGGCGCGCTAACCGACGTGACCTGGACCGGGCACGATTTCATGGTCAGTGCCGACGGCTTTCTGTATCGCGTCCCGCACGATCTCTCGTCGGTCGGACCTCCGATCAGCGCCTATGCGACGGGCCACCTGCAGGCGTTGGCCGGTTCAGCCAGCCATGCCGTCGCGGTCTGGAGTGACGATGACCGCATCTACGCCGCCGTCGTCGGCGCCCAGATCGCGGACGCCCCTGTCATCCTCGGCAGGTCGGCCGCGGCATCGCCGTTCGTGCCGGTTCGGGTCGGCGTGATGCAGCACGGTTACATGGTCGCCGCCGCCGGGCTCCGCACCGCGACCGTTCCATTCGATCTCATCCTTCCCGCTCCCGAGCCGCTCAGCGACGCCGGCGAGCAGACACGGTCGCTCGCCGCCCAGTCGCGTTTTGCCGCCGTTCGCGACGGAAGCTCCGACCTCTACGCTTTCGTCGAGGCGGACGGCGTTTCGTCGCGCGTGATGATCGGATCGCCGCGCTGGGCCGCGCGTCCGATCCACGAAAGCGTCGAGCCGCAGTACTCACCGGCGATCGCCAGCGATGGAACGAATGCGCTGGTGACGTGGCTCGAAGAACAACCAGGCTCGCCCGCACCGCACGTCATGGCCCTCCTGGTCGATGCCGAGGGCCGCTCCCTCGTCTGGGGAGCGGCCCCGCTCGGGTTTGCGACACCTTCGACGGCCGACGACATCTGGAGCGGGCGCGATGTCGGCGGATGGCCGGCCTCGGTGGTCTGGACGGGTTCGATGTTCCTGGTGGCATGGGATGGAAAGATCGTTCGCGTTCTGCCGTCCGGGACGCCGCTCGACTCGCCGCCGCGCGATCTCTTCCCTCCGACCATCGCCCGCCGCGATGCCATGTCCATGGCGCGTTTCGGCGATCGCGTCCTCCTGGTCTGGATGGAAGGCAATTGGGACCGGCAGTGCCTGGTGGCGTGCCTGCCCTCGAGCATTCGCGCAGCGTCGCTGACCTCGAATGGGGATCTGGTGAATGCGACGCCGATCGAGGTCGCTTCCGATCGTGACGCCGCCCTGCCGCAGATCGCGGTCAACGGCGACACGGCGCTGGTGGTGTGGGAGGAAGGGGGGATCCGCGGCAGACGCATCGGTCTCGACGGGTCACTCTCGCCAGCGGTGACGCTGGCCGCAGTGCCTGCGATGCGGCCGGCGATCGCGCGACACCTCGACGGCTTCGTGGTGTCGTGGCAGACGAACGTCCCGGGGATCGATGCCGTGCAGGCGGTGACGGTATCGCCGGACCTGGCGGCCGGGGCGCCGCGGACGCTCGTCACCGATTCGGTGCCGACACAGGGGCCGCACGCCTGGACCACGGCGGGCGGCAGCGCCGAAGTGGCGTACCTCCGCGTCGGTTCGCAGACGGATTGGGTGCCGCGCGTCTACATTTCGACGTGGCCGCCGCCCGGCCGCGCGCGCGTTCGCGCCGTCGGCCGCTGAGCGTCGCTCGGGAGGGGCAGCGTCTCACTCGCCCGGCTGCTTCGCGATCCGCTCCAGCGGCTTCGCCTCCCACGGTCTGTAGTGGAGCACGAAATCGATGCGCTTGTTGATCGAAGGGTGGCTGTGGCGCCAGAACTCGATGAACGGATGCGGATCGGGGTTGATCTTCGTGTCCTCGGCCAGCTTGATGAACGCCGTCGCCATCGGCTCGTTCATCCGCGTCAGCTCCAGGCCGAACCGGTCCGCCTCGTACTCGTGGTAGCGCGAGATCCCGGCCACCACCGGCGAGAGGAGGAAGGTGATCGAGACGACGATGATGAACAGCCAGGGGAAGGAGGCCGGGTCTCCCTTCCCCATCACACTCCAGCGCGAGGCCCACCGCGCGACTCCCCGCTCGTAGACCCTCTGGGCCAGGAAGAGAATGACCAGGGCGATGCCGATCGCCGCCGCCAGTCCCTTCCAGAGATGGTTGAGCACGTAGTGCCCCATCTCGTGGCCCATCACAGCCAGCACCTCGTCGTGGCTCATCTTCTCCAGGAGCGTGTCCCACATGACGATGCGCTTGGTGGGGCCGATGCCGGTGACGTAGGCGTTCATCGTCTTCGTCTGCCGCGACTTGTCGACCTCGTAGACGCGGCTCTCCTCGATGCCGGCGCGGGAGGCGAGCTCCAGGAGGTCGCGGCGCAGCTCCTCGTTCCGCAGCGGCCGGAAGTCGTTGAACACGGGATCGAGGAAGACCGGGGCGATCACGATCAGCAGAATCATGATCGGGATCAGCCCGATCCAGATGGCCAGCCACCAGCGCTTCACGCGCTGGACGGCCAGGAGCGCCAGCGCTCCGAGGATGGATCCGATGATCAGGGTGATGAGGAGGCCCTTCCCCTCGTCGATCAGCCAGGCGCCGAGGGTCTGGTTGGAAAGGTTGAACTGATGCGGGACCACGAACCCCGAGTAGTAGGCAAGCGGCAGCTCGAACACGGTGGTGACGAGCATCAGTAGCGCCACATAGATCATGGAGAGGACGAAGGGCCGGCCCGTGACGCGCGCGGCGGCGTCGCGAAGGCGCGCGGAAATGCGCGTCACTAGGACCAGCACCAGCACGCCGATGCCGTAGGCGAAGCCGGCGAAGTAGAGGATGTCCCGGATGCAGCTGTGCCGGATCATCTCCTCGGTCACCTGCACCTCGAAGCGCCCTCCCGGCGCGGCTTCCTGCGCCACGAGCGGGGCCGCCACGCCGGCCAGCAGCACGAAGACGACGAACCGGCCGGGAACGTGCATTGAGCGAGAATAGCGCAATCGAATCGAAGGAGCAGCCTGATGGATCTCGACAGGAAAAAGGTGGTCTCGATTCTCAACAAGATCGTGGAGATGGAGCTGGCGGGCGTGGTCCGCTACACGCACTACTCCTTCATGGTCTACGGCTACAACCGCATCCCCATCGTCTCCTGGCTGCGCGAGCAGGCCGCCGAGTCGATGACCCACGCGCAGCAGGCCGGCGAGATCGTCACCGCGCTCGGCGAGCACCCCTCCCTCGGCATCGGCCGCCTGCTCGAGACGCACAAGCACGACGTCGGCGACATCCTCCGGGAGGCGCTGGAGAACGAGCGCGCCGGGCTGCAGCTCTACGAGGAGCTGCTGGCCGAGGTGGAGGGGAAGTCGGTCTGGCTCGAGGAATATGCGCGCAACATGGTCATGCAGGAGGAACTGCACGCCTTCGAGGTCGACAAGATGCTGCGCAAGCCGGGCGACGTGAAGAGCTTCGCCGGCTGATCGCTCACAGCGTCGCCAGTTGCTCCCGCGGATAGGAGCGGGCGTCCACCTTCGGATGCGCCTGCGCGATCCGGCCGTTCTCGTCGATGACGTAGGCGATGCGGCGCGCGTACTCGTCCTTCGGGCTCTCGCACGCGCCGTAGGCGAGGGCGATCTTCCGATCGCTGTCCGACAGCAGCGGGAACGGGAAGCCGAACTTCTCCGCGAACCGCCGGTTCTCCTCCGGCGAATCGAAGCTCACGCCGAGGATCTGGGCGTTCTTCTCCTCGTACTCTTTGGCGAGGTCCCGGAACCCGGAACCCTCCGCGCTTCAGCCGGGGGTGTCGGCCTTCGGGTAGAACCAGAGGACGACCTTCTTCCCGCGCAGATCGGACAGCTTCACCCGGCCTTTATGGGCCGTGGCCTCGAACTCGGGAGCCGGATCGCCCGGTTTCAGCATGCGTGGACCTCCCATCACACTCTTCAGGACATGTCGGATCACACCGGAGAGGGACATCGGGGGATTGTAGTGCCCTCTCCCGCTTTGCGGGGGAGGGTTGCCCTCTCCCGCTTTGCGGGAGAGGCTGGAGTTTGGCGGTCTCCTGCGGGGTGCGATCGGAGAAAGAACGGAGTGGCAATGATTTAGCGTCTCCTGTAGACTAGTCACATGACTAGTCGGATGACAGGAGGACAGGCATGGGTTTCCTCACCAAAGTCCAGAC
>DATLEX010000289.1:0-11278 GCA_035525045.1 Thermoanaerobaculia bacterium
CCACCGCGGGCGGTCTGCTGTCCGTCGAGGAGGCCCTGGCCCGGGTTCTCTCCCTGGTCCGGCCTCTCGAAGCCGAGCGTGCATCGATCGAGGATGCCGTGGGACGGGTCCTGCGCGAAGACGTCACGGCCATCGCCGACGTCCCGCCGGCGGACAACAGCGCCATGGATGGGTATGCCGTGCGATCCGCCGACGCGGCGCGGGCGCCTGTGACGCTGCGGGTGATCGGGGAGGTTGCCGCGGGGCGGGTGCCGTCGCAGACGGTCGAGGAGGGGACGGCGATGCGGATCATGACCGGCGCCGCGATTCCCCCCGGTGCCGACGCGGTGGCGCAGGTCGAGATCACCGATGGCGGAACCGAGCGCGTGACGATCGACCGCAACGTCACGGCCGGGACGAACGTCCGCCGCCGCGGCGAGGACATGCGCGCGGGAGAGGTCGTGCTCCGCGCCGGGACGCGGATCGGCGCCGCTGAGATCGCGGTGGCGGCCGCGGCACGCCGTCAGGCGCTGATGGCCGGCCGTCGTCCGGCGCTGGCCATTCTGGCCACCGGCGACGAGCTGGTGCCGCTCGCGAGCGGCGAGGGTGTCGTCGATTCGAACTCGTACGCTCTGGCTTCACTGGCGAGGGAGGCGGGAGCGATTCCCCGCCGCGCCGCGCTCGTCCGCGACACGCTCGAGGCGACGCGCGAGGCGATCGAGGGAGCGCTCGATGCCGATTTCATCGTCACCACCGGCGGGGTCTCCGTCGGCGCCTACGACTTCGTGAAGGAGGCGCTCGATGCGCTCGGCGCCCGGACGCACCTCTGGCGCGTGGCCATGAAGCCGGGCAAGCCGGTCGTCGTCGCGACGCTCCGCGGCCGGCTCTTCTTCGGCCTCCCCGGCAACCCCGTCTCGGCGATGGTCTCCTTCCTTCTCTTCGTGGCCCCCGCCATTCGCAAGGCTCTCGGGGAGACCTCCCTCACCGCGCCGGTGGTCCGCATCAGAACGACCGGGGCGCTCAAGGGTGCCGGCGACCGGCGGGCGTACCTTCGCGTCCGCGTCGTGGCGCGCGAGGGCGAGCTGCTCGCCGAGCCGATGCGCGCACAGGGCTCGCACATCGCCACCTCCATGGTGCAGGCCAACGGGCTGGCCATCGTCGATGCCGCGGTCGTCGAGGCGGGGGAGCTGGTTCCGGTGATGATGATCGGCCCGATCGGCGCCGGCTGATGTTCCCGGCGCGCGTCAGCTCTTCCTGCGTGTGGCCGCGCTCAGCTCGGCGAGCATCCTGGTCATCCGCCGCGCCTCCTCGTCGCCCCTTTCCCACGTCTGGCGGAGTAGGTCGACCTGCTCGGGGGGCTCCGCGGCGCCGACGGTGAATCCATCGTCCGGCTGGTCGGGAAGGAGGGCGCGGCGCTTTTGCCAGCCGCCCTCGCCGAGGGTCCAGACCACGTAGCCGCTGGCGCTCAGACCGGCCGAGGCTGCGGTGAGGGTCTCGTCGCCGACCACGTTCGATTCGCGATCACCCTGGAGGTTGGCCTGCTGGGCGCGGAGCACCTCCTCGGCCGACTGGGCGATGAGCTGGAGGAGGAGCTCGTTCTCCTCGGTGAACCGCAGCCCCGACTCGATCCCGGCCGAGCGCACGATCTCGGCCTTCACGGCGATCTTGTGATCGCGCCAGGTGAAGTGCAGCAGGCGTTGGGCGCCGCGCCTCAGCGGGCGGTCGTGCTCGACGAGGGCGCCGGTCGCGCTCACGTCAATGACCCGGACCGCGGACCTGCCGTACCGTCCCTCGAGGGGACGGGTCAGGTGAAGCCGCTGGTACTCCCGGCGCTCGTCCTGCACTACCGGCTCTTCACGTCCGTCAGCCAGTAGGCGCGGCCGGTCACGTGCAGCCGCGCCTCGATCTCCGCGCCATCGGGCGGGAGGGAGGCGACCTCAGCCCCGCGCACGCTGAAGTCCATCGTCATCGCCTTCATGAATCCCGGGATCTCTTCATGCTTGACGCGAAGGACGTTGTCTCGCCCGTCGCGGGCCTCGATGCGGCCGCGGAGCGGGTAGAGCCGCTCGCCCGGCTCGCTCAGCGGCTTGTCGCGCTCGGACTTCGAACAGGCCAGCGCAACCAGCAGGAGCGCCGCCAGGAGAGAGGCTGGTCTCACGAACCGTGATTATAGGGGGGCGGTGGTAATCTCCGCCGCATGCTTCCCGAGAAGACGTTCGAGAACCGCATCGGCATCATCACCGGCGGCGCGACAGGCATCGGCTTCGCCATGGCCACCGAGCTGGCGCGCCTCGGCGCGACGGTCGTGCTGGTCAGCCGGAAGGAGGAGAACCTCCGCGCTGCCGTCGATCGGATCCGGGAAGGGGGCGGCAAGGCGGACTTCCACGCCCTCGACGTCCGGGAGCCGGAGGCCGTCGAGGCCATGGCCGCCAAAGTCGACGCCGATCACGGCCGGATCGATTTCCTGGTCAACAACGCCGCCGGAAACTTCATCGTCCAGGCCGATCAACTCTCACCCAACGGCTGGAACTCGGTCATCGGCATCGTCCTGAACGGGACGTTTTACTGCACGAGCGCGGTCGGGAAGCGGATGATCGAGAAAAAAAGCGGCGGGTCGATTCTCAACGTGATCGCCAACTACGCCTGGACCGGCGCCCCGGGCGTGGTGCACTCGGCGAGCGCCAAGGCCGGCGTCCTGGCCATGACCCGCACGCTGGCCGTGGAGTGGGCGCGGCACAAGATCCGCGTCAACGCCATCGCCCCCGGCCCCGTCGATACCCCCGGCGCCTCCTCCCGCCTCTTCCCCGACCCCGCGGTGATCGAAGGGATCCGCAAGACGATCCCCCTCCGCCGCTTCGCCACGCTCGAAGAGGTCGCGAACGCCGCCAGCTACCTTCTCTCCGATTACGCCTCGTACGTGACCGGCGAGTCGTTCGTCATCGACGGCGGGCAGTGGCTGGGAGGGGCCGATTACTGGGGGCGGATCAGGCAGATGATGAAGTGACTCATTTCCGCAGAAACTCGACCGCCAGCGTCGCCAGCGACTTCACGCCGAGGAGGAGCCCGCTCTCATCGACATAGAAGAGCGGCGAGTGGTTGGACGGCGCCTCCTCGGCGGTCTGGTTCTTCGGCCGCGTCCCGAGAAAGTAGAAGAGGCCGGGCACTTTCTCCTGGAAGAACGAGAAGTCCTCGGCGCCGAGCACGGGGTTCATGACGACCGCATTCTCGGCCAGGCGGGCCAGCGTCGGGGCGGCGCGCGCAGTGACGTTCGGGTCGTTGAAGACGATCGGATAGCCGGTCTCGATCGTCACCGTCGCCGAGGCGCCGGCGCTGGCGGCGATCTGTTCGGCGGTCCGCCGGATCCGCTCGTGGATCTCCTTCTGCATCTCCTTGTCGAGCGACCGGATCGTCCCCACCATCTGCACCGAGTCGGGGATGATGTTGTTGCGGATCCCGCCGCGAATCATCCCGATCGTCACGATGGCAGGGGCCAGGCTGGAGTCGAGCTGCCGGCTGGGGATCGTCTGCAGGCCGAGGACGATCTGTGAGGCCACTACGATCGGATCGACGCCCAGCCAGGGATAGGCGCCGTGCGTCTGCCTGCCGCGGACCTCGATGCTCAGCATGTCGACGGCAGCCATCATCGACCCCGGCTTGTAGGACACCGTTCCGACAGGGATGCGCGACGTCACGTGAAGCCCGAAGACCACGTCGGGCTTCGGGTTCTCCATCACCCCCTGCTTCACCATCAGCGCCGCGCCCCCTTCTTCGCCGCGCGGCGGCCCTTCCTCGGCCGGCTGAAAGATGAACTTGATCGTGCCGGGCAGCTCCTCGCGCATCCCCGCCAGCACCTCGGCCACGCCGAGGAGGATGGCCACGTGCGCATCGTGCCCGCAGGCGTGCATCACCCCCACTTCCTCCCCATTGAAGGTCGTGCGGACTTTGGAGGCGAACGGCAGGTCCACCTGTTCGGTGACGGGAAGGGCGTCCATGTCCGCGCGCAACGCGACGACGCGGCCGGGCTTGCCGCCGCGGAGCAGGCCGACCACGCCGGTGTGCGCGACGCCGGTCCGGGTGTCGATCCCGAGCTGGCGCAGCCGCTCGTCGATCAGTTTGGCCGTACGGACCTCGCGGTTGCCGAGCTCGGGGTGCTGGTGGATGTCGCGGCGGATGGCGATCACCTTCTGTTCGACACGTCGTGCCGCCTCATCGATGCGGCGGTCGAGGGAGGTCGCGGCTTCGGCGGTGGTCATGGCAGCTCCTGTGAGGATGAGGGGGAGGAGGATCGGTCTCATTCGGGCTGAATAGTACCGCGGGCGATTTCCGAAATGTGGGCAGACAAGGCGATTGGGAAGAGGTATGGTTCCCCGCACAACGGAGGAAATGATGAAACGTCTCAGCAGCGCAATGGCGGCCGCCCTTCTGCTCGTTGCCGGGCTGGTGCAGGCCGGCGAAGGGCATGACCATGATCACGGTCCTGTCGATCTCGGGAAACTCGGAAAGGTCACGTTCCGGGTGAGCTGCGGCGGAGCGCAGAAGGACTTCAGCCGCGCCGTGGCCATGATGCACTCCTTCTGGTACTACGAGGCCGAGAAGGCGTTCCAGCAGATCGCCCGGGCGCATCCGCGGTGTGCGATGGCGCACTGGGGCGTGGCGATGGCGAACTATCACCCGCTGTGGGCGCCGCCGGCCGCCGGCGAGCTGGGCCGCGGGCGGGCCGCCGCCGAGAAGGCGATGGCCATGAAGGGGGGGAACGCTCGGGAGCGCGGCTACATCGAAGCGATCCACGCCTTCTACGCCGATGCCGACAAGGTCGATCACGCCACGCGGGCGTCGCGGTACGAGGAGGGGATGGCGAAGGTCGCCGCCGCGAATCCGCGGGATCGTGAAGCGCAGATCTTCAACGCGCTGGCGATACTGGGAACGGCCTCGCCGAACGACAAGACCTACGCGAAGCAGAAGAAGGCGGCGGAGATTCTCAACAAGATCCTTCCCGCCCAGCCGGAGCATCCGGGGGTAGCGCACTACATCATCCACAGCTACGACTATCCGCAGCTCGCGTCGATGGCTCTGCAGGCGGCGCGGACGTACGCGAAGATCGCCCCCGGCTCACCGCACGCGCTGCACATGCCCTCGCACATCTTCACGAGGCTCGGGCTGTGGGATGAGTCCATCTCCTCGAACACCGCATCGGCGGAGAAGGCGCGCCGCTACATCCGCCAGTTGAATCCGAATCTCGTCTCCTTCGACGAGCTGCACGCCATCGACTATCTGGTCTACGCCCACCTGCAGCAGGCCGACGACGAGAAGGCGAAGGCTCTCGTCGATCAGATGATCGCGGCCGAAAAGCCGGTCCTCGACCTCAACAACTTCGCGGCCGCGTATGCGTACGCGGCGGCGCCTGTGCGCTACGCGCTCGAACGCCGGATGTGGTCGGATGCGGCGCGGCTGCAGCTCCGGCCGTCCAGCTTCCCCTGGAAGACCTTTCCGGCGATGGAGGCCATCCATCACTTCGGAAGGGCGATCGGCGGCGCGCGGAGCGGCGACCTCAACACGGCCAAGGCGGCCCTCGACCGCCTGACCGAGATCCAGTCGGCCCTGGCGGATCAGAAGAATCGCTATTGGGCCGAGCAGGTCGAGATCCAGCGCCTGGCGGCCCAGGCGTGGCTGGCGCACGCGGCCGGCCTCCGTGACGAGGGCCTTCGGCTCATGCGGGCCGCGGCCGACCTGGAGGACACGACGGAAAAACACCCGGTCACCCCCGGCCCCGCCATTCCGGCGCGGGAGCTGCTCGCGGAGATGCTCCTCGAGGAGGGGAAGGCGGCCGAGGCGCTGACGGAAGCGGAGCTGGTCCTGACCGTCTCCCCCGGACGCTACAACGCCGTCTCGCTCGCGGCACGGGCCGCGGAACAGGCCGGAGACCGGCAGAAGGCGGAGGAGCACTACCGGGCCCTGGTCGGGCTGGCCAAGGGCGGCGCGACCCGGCCGGAGCTCCAGAAAGCGCGGACCTTCGTCGCCGGGAGGTGAGAAACCAATTGTCATCCCGAGCGTGAGCGAGGGATCTGGGCGGCTGGGAACGCGAACCCCCCAGATCCCTCGCTCCGCTCGGGATGACAGGTCATAATCCCGCGCGCATGCCCTTCCTCGAGGCCCGCGGCCTCTCCCGGACCTACCGGAACGCCGAGGTGCCCGTATCGGTCTTCGAGGGGCTCGACGTGGCCGTGGAGCAGGGGGAGATGCTGGCGGTGGTGGGCCCCTCCGGGATCGGGAAATCGACCCTCCTGCACCTGCTGGGGGGCCTGGACCGGCCGGACAACGGCACGATCGAGGTGGCCGGCCGGGAGTTGACCTCCATGTCGAACGACGAGCTGGCGAAGTTCCGGAACCGGAACGTCGGCTTCGTCTTTCAGTTCCACCATCTGCTGCCCGAGTTCACGGCGGTGGAGAACGTGGCCATGCCGGCCTGGATCGGAAGAATCCCCAGACAGGCGGCGTTGAACAGGGCGGCTGCGCTGCTCGCAGAACTGGGGCTGGAGGCAAGAAGTCGACACTTTCCGAATCAGCTTTCGGGGGGGGAACAGCAACGGGTCGCGATCGCGCGTGCGCTGGCGACCGATCCGCTCCTCTTTCTCGCCGACGAGCCGACCGGAAATCTCGACCTCGAGACCAGCGAGAGGGTGTTCGACCTGATGCGGGAATGCCACCTCCAGAGGGGCCTCACATTGGTCCTCGTCACCCATAATCCCGACCTGGCGGCACGCTGCGATCGAGTATTCGAGATGAAGCGGCGTTAAACTATCCGCCAACGGCCATGTTCGAAAAATACAACGAGAAAGCGCGCCGCGCCCTTTTCTTCGCCCGATACGAAGCCTCGAAGCTCGGGAGTCGTGTCATCGAGTCCGAGCACATCCTGCTCGGCGTGCTGCGGGAAGGGGAGGAGATCATCAAGGAGATCTTCTCCCGCTTCAACGTCAAGCCCGAGCAGATCCGCCGGGAGGTCGAGGGCGACCGCCTCTTCGTCGACCGCATCTCCTCCTCGGCTGAGCTCCCCCTTTCCGAGGAGTCGAAGAAGATCCTCGCTTACGCCGCCCACGAGGCGGAGTCGATGCTGCATCAATACGTCGGCACCGAGCACCTGCTGATCGGCATCCTGCGCGTCGAGTCGTCGACCGCCGCGCGCATCCTCACCGCCAAGGGCCTCAACGTCTACGGCGTGCGCGAGGAGACCATCTCCATCCTCAAGGAGCGCGAGGCCGACAAGCAGAAGAAAGAGCTCCCGTTCCTGGCCGAGTACGCCCGTGACCTCACGCAGATGGCGCACCAGGCGCAGTTCGACCCGCTCATCGGCCGGGAGAAGGAAGTGGAGCGCATCATCCAGATCCTCTCCCGCCGTACGAAGAACAACCCCATCCTCCTTGGCGAGCCGGGCGTCGGCAAGACCGCCATCGTGGAGGGGCTGGCCCAGCGGATCGTCGACGGGAACGTGCCGCTCTTCATCGCCAACAAGCGCATCCTCTCGCTCGACCTCTCCCTGATCGTGGCCGGCACGAAGTACCGCGGGCAGTTCGAGGAGCGGCTCAAGGGGATCATCAAGGAGCTGAAAGAGAACCCCGACATCATCATCTTCATCGACGAGATCCACTCGCTGATCGGGGCCGGGTCGGCCGAGGGGTCGCTCGACGCGGCGAACATCCTCAAGCCGGCGCTCTCGCGCGGCGAGATCTCCTGCATCGGCGCCACGACGATCCGCGAGTACCGGCGCTACATCGAGAAGGACCGCTCGCTGCTGCGGCGCTTCCAGGCCATCAACGTGGCGCCGCCGAACGAGGACGAGACGCTGCAGATCCTCGAGGGCGTGAAGGAGCGCTACGAGAACTTCCACAAGGTGAAGTACTCGGAGACGGCCATCCGCTCGGCGGTCTACCAGTCGAACCGCTACATCACCGACCGCTTCTTCCCCGACAAGGCCATCGACATCCTCGACGAGGCGGGGGCGAAGGTGAAGCTGCGCCGCGTGGCCGACACGCAGAACCTGCGCCGCCTGGAATCGGAGATCCGCTCCATCGTCAAGGAGATGAAGAAGGCCATCTCCGACAAGGACTTCGAGAAGGCCGTCTTCCTCCGCGAGCGGGAGATCGAGCTGAAGGAGGAGGTCGAGCGCTTCAAGGCCGAGCGGGAGACCGTCGGCGACGAAATGATGGAAGTGACCAAGCGCGACATCGAGGAGATCATCAGCTCCTGGACCGACATCCCCGTCACCTCCATCGAGGCCGACGAGGCGGCCAAGCTCATCAACATGGAGGAGATCCTGATGCGGCGCATCGTCGGTCAGGACAAGGCCATCACCGCCATCTCCCGCGCCATCCGCCGCTCGCGCCTCGGCGTGGCCTCGCCCAACCGCCCCATGGGGTCGTTCATCTTCCTCGGGTCATCGGGCGTGGGGAAGACCGAGGTCGCGCGCCGTCTGGCGGAGTTCCTCTTCGGGTCGCAGAAGCACCTCGTCCGCTTCGACATGTCGGAGTACATGGAGAAGCACGCCGTGTCGAAGCTGATCGGCTCGCCGCCGGGCTACGTCGGCCACGAGGAGGGGGGGCAGCTCACCGAGCGCGTGCGGCGCAATCCGTACTCGGTGGTGCTGCTCGACGAGATCGAGAAGGCGCACCCCGACATCGCCAACATCCTGCTGCAGATCCTGGAGGACGGCATCCTGACCGACTCGCTCGGTAACCAGGTCGACTTCCGCAACACGCTGATCATCATGACCTCGAACCTCGGCACGCGGTTCCTGACCACCAAGGGGCACATGGGGTTCCGGGAGAAGACGGCGGAGTCGGACCAGAAGAGCGCCGAGCAGATGATCAACCAGGAGCTGAAGAAGGAGTTCTCGCCGGAGTTCATCAACCGGATCGACGACATCATCATCTTCAATCCGCTCTCGCAGGCCGAGCTGCGCCAGATCTGCCGGCTGCTAATAGACGACGTGAACCAGGCCCTGGTGCACAAGAACGTGCAGATCGCGATCGACGACTCGGTGGTGGACTGGCTGCTCAAGCGGGCGGAGGCGGAAGCGAACTCCGGAGCGCGTCCGCTGCGGCGGGCCATCCAGCGCCACATCGAGGACGAGCTGTCGGAGTACATGATCCGGCAGAAGGAGAACGTCCCGGAGCGGATCGACTTCACGATGCAGGACGGCCAGGTGGTGCTGGTGTCGGCGCCGAAGGAAGACGTCGACCTGATCCCGAACTGACATCCACGTCATCCTGAGCCGCGCACCACACTCCCGTGTCATCCTGAGCCGCGCTTCGCGTCGCTCAGGGCAGGCTCGAATAATCCGTTACACGCCGTCGCGGCCCTCTCCCCGCCGCCCGGTAACGCCTTACGCGCCTCCAGGCTCCACCGCCGGTAGATTGTCTTGCCTTTCGCCGAACTCCGAGGGAGCCTCGGCTCCGTGCCTGAAGCCCCCCGCCTTCTGGACCGTCTCCGTGATGCGTTGCGCGTGCGCCGCTACAGTGAACGGACGCAGGAGGCATACGTCCTCTGGGCCCGCCGCTTCATTCTCTTTCACGGCAAGCGGCATCCGGCGGCGATGGGGGCGGACGAGGTCAATGCGTTCCTGACGAGCCTGGCGGTCGACAGCCGGGTGAGCGCCTCCACGCAGACCCAGGCCCTTTGCGCGATTCTGTTTCTGTACCGAGTGGTACTCGGCGACGCCCTTCCCTGGATCGACGATCTGGTGCGGGCGAAGCGTCCGGAGCGCCTGCCAGTGGTTCTGACCCGGGACGAGGTGGCGTCGGTGCTCCGGAGGATCGTCGGAACGCCGAATCTAGTGGCGCGGCTGCTCTACGGGTCGGGGCTCCGCCTTCTGGAGGCATTGCGGCTTCGGGTCAAGGACGTCGATATCGCCAGGCGGCAGATCCTGGTGCGCGATCCGAAGGGGCGGCGGGATCGGGCGACGATGCTGCCGGGTGTGCTGATCGAGCCGCTGCAGGAACATCTCCGTGGCGTGCGCGCCCTCCACGAGGCAGACAGAAGCGACGGTTTTGGGGCGGTGTGGCTGCCGGACGCGATCGGGCGGAAGCTCCCCGGCGCGGCCACGGAGTGGATCTGGCAGTGGGTCTTTCCGGCGACGAGTCGGTGGCGCGACGAGGCGACCGGCGAGGAGCGGCGGCACCACCTGCACGAGAGCGCGGTGCAGCGTGCGGTCAAGCGAGCCTCGATGGAGGCGGACGTCGGCAAGCGGGTGACCTGTCACACGTTCCGCCACTCCTTCGCCACGCATCTTCTGGAGCGGGGACAGGACATCCGGACGGTCCAGGAGCTGCTGGGGCATCGGGACGTGTCGACGACGATGATCTACACGCACGTGCTGAACCTCGGCCCGGCCGGCGTCCGCAGCCCGCTCGACCCGGAGTAAGCGGCCGAGGGCGCCGTGCTTACCCGACACGGTTTTCAAATCACCGACTCGCGCCAGGCCCTTGGCGCAGTCGGAATCGCCGAGAGAGACCTGCGGTATGCTGACGTCGAATTCAAAGTTAGCCGGTCGAAAGTCTCGTGGAAACGATCCGAGTCGAAACGTGGATCACCGCTCCGATCGAACGCTGTTTCGACGCCGCGCGAGATCTCGATTTGCACGTTAAGTCTGTCGCGCACACGAATGAACGCGCCGTGCGCGGCCGAACAAGTGGTCTCATCGAGTTGTCGGAAGAGGTGACCTGGCGTGCTCGGCACTTCGGTATCACTCAAGAGTTCACTTCGCGCATCACTGCGTTCGATCGGCCCAGATTCTTCCAGGACACCATGCAGCGAGGTGCCTTCAAATCATTCGTGCATGACCATGAGTTTCAGTCCAGTGGACACTCTACGAAGATGGTTGATGTTCTCGTCTTCTCAGCTCCACTCGGCTACCTCGGTCGAATAGCGGAGAGGCTTGTCCTCGCTCGCTACCTCAGACGCTTGCTCGCGCAGAGGGCAGCAGCGATAAAGGAGGCGGCTTAGCAACTGTCATTGGCCGCCGTCTAACTCGCGCTTGCAGCGGACGCGGCCCGCCTCAATCTCTGCCGATGATACGATCTCCAGTGGGCCGCGCCGCTGAAGCGCAGGTCCGTTAGGCGCTTCGCAATGCGTGTGAATCTCCCCAGTGAACTCATCGCCAAGCTCGAGAAGTGGCGCGCGAGCCGTAAAGGCGGCGACGACGTCGAGCGCGAGCACGATGCATTTGTGCTGTTCGGCGGAATGGGTCCCTGCTTGTATGTCACGCGTTCCGGCGACTTCCTCGTCGGCGCGGATGAGTTCTTTGACG
>DATLEX010000325.1:0-32711 GCA_035525045.1 Thermoanaerobaculia bacterium
ACGCAGAAGCTGTTCGGGTGGCCGGGCGACCGGGCGCCGGTGAGCCTCGCCTCGCTGGCGGGGCTGGCGGGGATGATCGAGACGATGGGCGGCACCATGGTCGCGATCGGCTTCTGGGCGGCGCCGGCGGCGTTCATTGCCAGCGGGACGATGGCCGTGGCCTATGTCCTCCGGCACGCGGGGCAGGACCTGTTTCCCATCCTGAACCGCGGGGAGCTGGCCCTGGTCTACTGCTTCGCCTTCCTGCTGATCGCGGCGACCGGGAGCGGCCGGTTCAGCGTAGACGGGTGTTGGCGGGCTCGCCGCTCAGGCGGGCGATAGCTGTCCGGCGATGGCCCGCAGGCGGTCGACGGTCTCTTTCGAGGTGAGGACGATCAGGCGGTCGCCCGGCTCCAGCATCGTGGCGCCGGTCGGGACGAAGAACTCGTTGCCGCGATAGATCACCAGGATGAACGCCTCGCGCGGCCAGTCCTGGAGCTCCACGATCCGGCGGCGTGCCGCGGGCGACTCCGGCCTGACCTCGAGCGTGACCAGCGAGCTGTCGGAGCGCGAGCCGAGGGCGGGGAGACTTGGAGAGCGGTCGGCGACCTTGGCCACGTCGACGTGCAGCCAGCGAGCCACGAGGGGAATGCTCATTCCCTGAATGACCACGGAGGTGAGGACGACGAAGAAGACGATATTGAAGATCGTGGCCGACTTCGGCACGGCGGCGAGGAGAGGAAAGGTCGCCAGGATGATCGGCACCGCGCCGCGCAGACCCACCCAGGCGATGAAGGTCTTCTCGCGGAGGTCGAGCCGGGCGCCGATCAGGCCGAGAAACACCGCGACGGGGCGGGCCACCAGCATCAGGGCTGCGGCGAGCGCGAGACTGACGCCCGCGACCGGGAGTAATTGCGACGGGTAGACGAGCAGGCCGAGGGTGAGGAACATCGCGATCTGCATGAGCCAGGCAATCCCGTCGTGGAAGCGCGTCAGGGTCCTGCGCTGGATGAAGTTGCGATTGCCCATGACGATGCCGGTGAGGTAGACCGCCAGGAAGCCGTTCCCCCCGGCCATGTTTGTGAGCCCGTAGGTGAGCATCACCACGGCGATGGTGAGCACCGGATACAGGCCGTCGTATTCGAGTTGCACACGGTTGAGCATCCTCACGGCCAGGAAACCGGCGGCGACACCGAGAATCGCGCCGAAGGACATCTCCCGGACGAATGCCACGGCCAGCATTCCCATCGGGAGCTCTGCCGTCTGCAGGATCTGGATCGCGGCCATGGTCATGAACACGGCCATGGGGTCGTTGCTGCCGGACTCCAGCTCGAGCGTGGAGGCGACTTCTTCGTCGAGGCGCACGCCGCGGGAACGGAGGATGGAGAACACCGCCGCCGCGTCGGTCGAGGAGACGATCGCGCCGAGGAGAAAGCCTTCGGCGGGGGTGAAGTCCAGGAACGCCGAGGCGAACCAGGCCACGATCACCGCGGTGAGCAGCACGCCGATCGTCGAGAGTGACGCGGACCTCCAGACGCTGCGGCGCACGAAGATCCAGTTCGTCTCCAGCCCGCCGGCGAAGAGGATGAAGGCCAGCGCGGCAACGCCGAGAGACTGGGCGAGCCGCGCGTCGTTGAACTCGATTCGGCCGATTCCTTCGGAGCCGGCCAGCATGCCGAGGCCGAGGAAGACCAGCAGAGCAGGCACGCCGAGGCGTCCGGAGGCCTTGCTGGCGATGATGCTCAGCAGGAGCAGCAGTGCGATTCCGAGCAGAATCTGCTCGATCCCGGACGTGACGCGCAGCGCCTCGATCATGCGGCGCGAGAATAGCGCACTCTATCGGACCAGAAGCGTGGCCAGCGCCAGGAACATCCCCATGCTGGCCACGTCGGTGGCCGTGGTCAGGAAGATGCTCGAGGCCGTGGCCGGGTCGGCGCCGAGCCTGCGCAGGGTGAGCGGAATCAGGGCCCCGGCCAGGCCGCTGATGATGCAGCTTCCGATCATGGCCAGGAAAACGATCAGCGCGAGGGCCAGCGCGGCGGGATTGTCCTGCATGGTGGCCGAGACGAACATGGCCGCCGCGGCGATGATGCCGACCAGCGCTCCGTTGAGCAGACCGAGGAGGGCCTCCTTGGTCACCAGGGCGCGCTCGCTGCCGGCGCGCAGCTCGCCGAGAGTCATCCCCCGCAGCGTGACCGCCAGCGCCTGACATCCGGTGTTCCCCGACTGGCCGGCCAGCACCGGCAGGAATGCGGCCAGGATCACGATGCGGTCGATCGTCCCCTGAAACAGCCCCACGGTTCCGCCGGCGACGAACGCGGTCAGGAGGTTCAGTTGCAGCCAGGGATGCCGGAACTTCAGACTCCGCGGCCACGGCGTGCTCAGGCGCTCCTCCTTGTCCACGCCGACCATCCGGCCGGGCTGGGCGCTGATCTCGTAGGTCTGCTCTTCGAACATGGCCTGGCCGCGGACGATGCCCACCAGCGTGCCGTCGGGCTCGCACACCGGATAGACCGGATAGTGACGGCGCACCACCACCTTCATGGCCTCGGCCAGCTCCATCTGCGGCGTGAGGAAGAAGGGATTGCGGAGCATCACGTCGCTCAGGCGCGCCGAGCGGTCGGCCAGGAGGAGATCGCGCATGGTGATGATCCCCACCAGGTGGCCGCGCTCGACGATGAATCCGTAGGTCACCAGCGTCGTCTTGGCGAGCTCGCGCACGTACTCGATCGTGTCGGCGATGGTCTGGTGCGGGCGGAACACCGGCGTGGGAAGCTCCATCAGCCGGCCGATCGAGTCCTCCGGGTAACGCTCGTTGCGAATCCACTGCGCGCGCTGCTGCGGCGACGCCGCGCCGAAGACAGCGTTACGCTGCTCCGGCTCGAGCGCCTCCAGCACGTCTCCAGCGGCGGCCGGGTTCATCGACTGCAGGACTTCCACGATCTTCGCCGGCGGGACGCCGGCAAGCATCCTCACTACATCGTGCGATCCCCGCAGGGTCGCTTCCGCGGCGAGATCTTCGGACGAGGCTTGCGTCAGTGGCTGGTTGTCATCGGCGGCAACGCTCATTGGACCTCACGATCGATCAGGTGACGTTGGGCTGCAGAGAAAGGATAATCCGCTTCCGTGAACCGCTACAGAGTTCGTGACCCGCTCC
Organism: Thermoanaerobaculia bacterium; assembly: GCA_035525045.1. Taxonomy (GTDB): domain Bacteria; phylum Acidobacteriota; class Thermoanaerobaculia; order Gp7-AA8; family Gp7-AA8; genus DATLEX01. Next base: position 3,137 of record DATLEX010000325.1, read on the forward strand.
TCCGGGACTCCCCTCGCCGGGCGGTACCCACCGCGTGAGCATCGCCCCCCTGATCGAATGGGTGACCGAACAGGCGCTCCGGCGGCCGGGGCGCGTCGCCGCGGTCGCCGCCGTCCTCCTGATCCTGGCCCTCGCCTCCGCCTCCCGGCTGCATCTCGATCCCGATCTGCTGAACCTCTTTCCGGAGGACGACAAGGTCCTGAGCGACTTCCGCCGGGTTCTGGAGGAGATGGGGACGCTCGACTATCACGTGGCCGTCGTCGACATCCCGCCGGGCGCCGACTTCTACGACTACGCGCCGCTGGTCGACGACCTCGCCGCCCGCTTCGCGGCATCCGGCCGGTTCGAGCACGTCATGCACCGGATCCCCGATCTGGGGGAGTTCATCGACGAGGTGATTCCGCGGGCGCTTCTGCTTCTGGGCCCGGAACACCTGCCGCGGGTGGCCGAGGCGCTGACGGACGAGGCCATCCGCGAGCGGGTTGCGCAGAACCGCGCCATGCTCCAGACGCCGCAGTCGGTGGCCATGGGGGACCTGGTCCGCTACGACCCGTTCGGGGTGCTGCGGCTCTTCCTGGAAAAGTTCGAAACGGCGGGCGAAGGATTCAGCTTCGATGCCTCCAGCGGGTATTACCTTTCGTCGGACCAAAAGACCGCGCTGGTGGTCATGCAGCCGCGCCGGCCGCCACAGGACCTGCCCTTCACCCGAGAGGTGATGGCGGTGAGCGAGGCCATCGCCCGCGACGCCGTGACGGAGCTGCAGAAACGGTCGCCCTCGCTGGCGCCGCCCTCCATCCGCTTCACCGGCGGCTATGCCATCGCCTTCGACGATGCGGAGCTGATCCGCAAGGACATCATCGTCAACATCACCGCGTCGCTGTTCGGCGTTCTGGCGCTGTTCCTTTTCGCCTTCCGCCGGCCGGTGACGCTGCTCTTCGCGGCGCTGCCGATGACCCTGGCGGTGGCGCTGACCTTCGGGTTCGCCGGGCTGGCCATCGGGGAGATCACCTCGGCGAGCGCCGGCTTTGCCGCGTTGCTGGCCGGGCTGGGCATCGACTTCATCACCGTGCTCTACGGAAGGTTCGTCGAGGAGAGGGCCGGCGGGCAGCCGGCCGAGCAGAGCGTGCGGCGCATGGCCAGGAGCACGATGCCGGCGGTGGTGATCGCCGCGGTGACCACGGCGGCGACGTTCTTCGCCTTCGTGTCGACCGAGTTTCGCGGCATGTCCCAGCTCGGACTGCTCACCGGGGTGGGGATCCTGCTCTTCCTGGTGTGCGTGGCCTTCCTCGTCCCGGCGCTGATCGGGTGGTCGGAGCGCCGGGCGGCGCAGCAGCCGCACTACTTCCATCACTCGTTCGGAGCGCAGCATCTGGTGCGCCTGGCGCTGGCCCGGCCCCGCGCCGTCATCGCCGGATGGGTCGTGATCACCCTCGTCGCCTCGGCGTTCGCATTGCGGGTGGGGTTCAGCGGCAATGTTCAGAGTCTGCGCGCCGCGGGCAACCGCGGCATGATCGTGCAGGAGTACGTCACCGGGAAGTTCGGGCAGTCGTTCGAATTCATGATGGTGGTGGTGCGGGGGCGTACGGCCGAGGAGGCGCTCGCGCGCACCGCCGCGCTGAGACGGGAGCTCGATCCGCTCGTCCGCAACGGAACCATCGCCTCCTATCAGTCCATCGCCACATTCATCCCCCCCGTGGCCGCGCAGCGCGAGGTCATGCGCCAACTGGAGGAGGGGAGGGCGGATCGATTCTCGTACGAGCGCATCGCGAGAACGTTCCTCGCGGCGCTCGAGGCGAATGGCTTCCGCGTCTCGAGCTACGACACCTATCTTCCTCTGCTGCGGGAGATGCTGGCACCGTCGGAGGTGGTCACGCCGGAGAGTCTTCCGGAGGAGGTCCGCGACTTCACCGCGCGCTTCCTGAAGGAGGCCGGCGACAGCTACACATCGGTCGTCTTTCTTTATCCCGTCGGCGGGACCTGGCCGCGGACGGTTCCACGCCCGCTGCTGGAAGCGGCGGAGCGACAGGACGACGCGACGCTCACCGGGATCAACCTCGTCTCCGAGCGGTTGCGCGGCATCGTCGCTCGCGATGCCACCGGCGCCACGGCGCTGGCGATCGCCCTGGTCTTCGCCATGCTCGTCGTGCTCCTCCGGTCGATCAAGAGGGCGCTGTTCGTCTTTCTGCCGCTCACCGTCGGCGCGGTGGGGATGCTGGGGATCATGGCCGCCCTCGGCCTGACCTTCAACTATATGAACGTCTTCGTCGGGCTGATGCTGGTCGGCGTCGCCACCGACTACGCGCTCTACATCCTTCAGCGGTTCGTGGAGAGCGCGGAGAGTTTCGCCGAGCACGCCGCCGAGACCGGCAAGGCGGTGATGATGGCCGCCGTGACGACGATCATCGGCTACGGGTCATACGCGCTCTCGCACTACCCGGGGCTGCGCTCGATGGGATACGCCGCGACGTTCGGGGTGGGGATCAGCGCCCTCGCTGCGCTCACGCTGGTGCCCGCCATTCTGATCCTGGCCGCGCGCCGCAAGAGAAGCTAGCAGCCGGCCCCCCTCCCCTTCATCCCTCATCCCTGCCCCGGACTACGGTTTCACGAAGGCGCGGCGCGCCAGCTCCACGGCCTGGTGAGTCGCGCAGCCGGGGGCGTGATCGTTGAGCATGCCGCAGGCCTGCATGAAGGCATGGACGGTGGTCGGACCGACGAAGGTCCAGCCGCGGCGCTTGAGGTCTGCGGCGAGCAGGGGCGCGTCGTCCCAGCGCCACAGATAGGAGCCGAGGGAACCGAACTCGCGAGCGGCCTCGCCGGCCCGCCTGGCGTTCTGAATGACCGATTCGATCTTCCCGCGGTGCCGCACGATCCCGGAGTCGAGGAGAAGCCGCTCCACGTCGCGGGCGCGGAACGCGAAGAGCCTGCGGAAATCGAAGCCGCGGAAGGCGCGGCGGAAGTTCTCGCGTTTGCGCAGAATGGTGATCCAGCTCAGTCCCGCCTGGAATCCCTCGAGACAGATCTTCTCGAACAGCCGCCGCTCGTCGCTGACCGGGAATCCCCACTCCCGGTCGTGATAAGCCTGATAGAGGGGATCATCGCCCGGCCAGGAGCAGCGGGTCACGCCATCGGCTCCGACTGCGACATCGCGCACGCGGAGAGGATAGCGCGTCATCCCGAGAACGCTGCGACTCCCCTCCCACCCGGATCCCTCGCTACGCTCGGGATGACAACTACGGTTGATTCCCCGGCTTCGAGTGTTCCTGGATCTCTTTTCCCGCTTTTTCGAGAGCGGTACCCGTCTGCCGGGCGCCCTCGCGCAGGGCCGTCTCGGTCGCCTGCATGGCGTCGCGGGCGCCCTCGCGGAGGTCCCTCCCTGCCTCAGAGGCCTCCTGCTCCGCCTCGCGCGTCGCCGCGGTGTCGGTCGAGACCACGACGCCCTCGTCCTCGGTCCGCTCCACTTTGCACGACGCCGATGTCAGGGCCAGAATGATGATGCCGGTGATGGCGAGTATTTTCATACAACCTTCTTTCCTGTTGCCAGGCGGTAGATGAGCACGACCAGCGCGATGACCAGGAGCAAATGAATGAGACTGCCGCCGATGTTCAGCGAGAATCCGGCGAGCCACATGATCACCAGGACGATGATGATCAGCCACAGAGCGTTCATACGACCTCCATCGGTCCAGGCTGGTTTCAACGAGCGTGCCATCGCCCCGCGAGGGCGGCGGCGATGAGTCGGAATCGGCCGGTTTTCGACCTCGGTGCTATGCTTTCGGAACACGGAGACCGATTTCCCTGATGCAACTTGGGCCATATCGCCTCATCGACCGCCTTGGCGCGGGCGGAATGGGTGAAGTCTGGCGCGCCGAAGACACCCGCCTGCTGAGACCCGCCGCAGTCAAGATCCTGTCGGAGAAGATCGCTTCGCATCCCGACTGGAAGGCCCGTTTTCTGCGCGAGGCGCGGACGGCGGCGTCGCTCAATCATCCGAACATCGCCACCATCTACGCCGTCGACGAGCAGGAGTCGACGATGTACATCGCCATGGAGCTGGTCCAGGGCACGTCGCTGTCGGACCTGATTGCCGCCCGCTCCATGACTCCGGCGGACATCGTCCGCATCTCGCGACAGACGGCCGAGGCGCTGGCGGCGGCGCACGAGAAACAGATCGTGCATCGGGACATCAAGCCCGACAACCTCATCGTGCTGCAGCGGACCGTGAAGGTGCTCGACTTCGGGATCGCCAAAATCATCGGCCCCTCGGCCGACGACAGCCTCACCCGCGGCCAGCTCATCCTCGGAACGCCCTATTACATGTCTCCGGAGCAGGCCCTCGGCAAGAAGATCGACACCCGCACCGACATCTTCTCGCTCGGCGTGGTCATGTTCGAGGCTCTCACCGGCCAGCGGCCGTTCCAGGGGAGCAACGTCACCGAGACCGTTCTCCAGATCCTGACCAAGGCCACCCCCGATCTGAAGGAGCTGGCGTCCACCGCGTCGCCGTCGTTCCTCGCGATCGTCGAGAAGTGCCTGCAGAAGCAGCCGGCGGACCGCTACTCGGCCGATGAGCTTGCGGAGGCCCTCGCCCAGCTCCCCGATGCGGCGTCGTCACGGCTTCCGACGCGGGAGCAGGCCATTCCGACCATGGCGCTCCCCGGCCCGCGGGCGGCATCGACCCCGATGCGGCCGGCGGCGGCGCCCGCTCCGACGCCAGTCCAGCCGCCACCGTCCCCACCCCCCCCGCCGCCGGTCGCGCAGCGACATGCCGAACCGGACGCGGGCCGAGGCGTCCGGCGGGCGCTGGTGACGGATGACGACGCGGTGACACGCCAGATCCTCTGCAGCGTGCTGCGACAGAAGGGCGTGCCGTACGACGAAGCGAACAATGGCGCGGAAGCCATCAAGCAGCTCAAGAAGCAGGAGTACGGGATCATCTTTCTCGATCTGCTGATGCCGCGCATCGACGGGTGGGGCGTGCTCGATTTCATGCGCTCGAAGGGACTGGGAGGGGAGACGAAGATCTACATCATGACGGCGTTCCGCGAGCAGCGCCTCAGTGTGGCCGACCAGGAGATCGTCGACGGGATGATCTACAAACCGATCGACGAGAACGAGATCGACCGGGTCCTGCAGAAGGCGGCCGCCGCCCGCGCCTCGTGAAGCGACCTCGGAACGGCCGAGCCCGTCTTCTGCTCTTGAAACTCCTTGCGATGCCATCCGATCGCATGTAGGTTGCGAACCGATGACCGGACCGGAGCTCGACCAGTTCATCGCGTCGAACATCCATACAGTCGAGGAAGTCGAGATTCTCGCGCTTCTCAGCCGCTCCCCTGAGACGTTCTGGAGCGCCGACGCCATGGCCCAACATCTGTCGCTGAGGCCCGAGGTGGCGGCGGCGCGGTCCCGTGACCTCGATCGCCGCGGCCTCTTGCGCACGGGCGAGTCGGGTCCCGTCTACCGGTTCGCGCCGGCCAATGACCGGATCCGCAAGCAGGTTCTCGAGCTCGTGGAAGCCTATCGCGACCGCAGGATCTCGGTCATCAACTCGATCTACTCGGCGAACCTGACCCGGCTCCGCTCGTTCGCCGACGCGTTCAAGCTCGGTGGAGGGCAAGAGTGATCGGTTTCGTCGTCTACGGCCTCTGCGTCATCACCAGCGCGACGTGTGCCGCGCTTCTGCTGCGCGGCTACGCGCGCAATCGCGTGCCTCTGCTGTTGTGGAGCGGGCTCTGTTTCCTGGGGCTCGCGCTGAACAACCTCCTGCTGTTCATCGATGTGCAGGTCATCCCGCTCGTCGACCTGTCGGCGTGGCGTACGCTCCCGGCCCTCGTCGGCGTCCTGTTGCTCCTGTACGGGATGATCTGGGAGACGCGATGAACGAGCTCCTGATCACCGGCTCCCTGAGCACGGCCTACCTCATCGCGGCCATGTTTTTTCTCAAGTTCTGGTCCACGACGCACGAGCGGCTGTTCGCGCTCTTCGCCGCCGCCTTCGCGCTGCTCGCCCTCCAGCGCATCCTCCTCCCGTTCGCACCCCAGGTGTGGCTCTCGTTCCTTTACCTGGTCCGCAGCGCGGCCTTCCTGGTGATCATCGTGGCCATCGTGGACAAGAACCGCGCCGGCCGGTGAGCTTCGTCAGCGCGCTGCTGTCAGCTCCGGTTCCGCCGCCCTGATGTCCACCTCGAACCGCGGCGGCTCGAGAATGTGCCGCTTGACGGCGCAGTGGTCGACGGCGCGGTGAAGGGGCTTCTCGTATTTCGCGGGGAACCCCTCCGGCGTCCGGACCAGGACGTGGATGGTCGCGATGCGCTTCGTCTCCGGGTCGCGAATCGGCGTGAGCGCCAGGCCGAGACCGCGGGTGGAGAGGTCGCGCTCCTGGCAGAATCGCAACGCGTAGTAGCCATGCAGGTGGCGATCGAGGCCAGAAAAAGATCGAAGGGGGCCATCGCCGAGTCTTCGCCGAACGGCGCCGGCTGGTCCGTCCTGATGGTGTGACCCCGGTATGTGGCATCGACCGCCACTCCCCCTGGAAAGCTGACCTCCATGCTCATGGCCCCTCCAACGCATCCACGATCGGTCCGGGGGCTCCCGGACCGTGTGTTTCCCGCCACGTTGCGTTGTGACGCCTCTCCGTGTACGGTTGCGCGCGCACGGCGACACCGATGACCAGCAAACAGCCGGACAGACTCAATCCGACCGACAATCTCCCCCCGCAGGCCCCGTCGCGCGGGCCGATGCTCGTCCTCATTGCCGGCAGCATTGCCGTGGCGGCGCTCCTCGGCTGGGCCCTGACTCGTTCCGTCGAGCCCTCCCTGCCCGAGCCCGCCGCCCCGACCACCGCCGCTTCGCCGATGCCGCAGACGGCCACGGCTGTGCCGCCGCCGGCCGCTCCGGCTCCCGGTCCCGATCCGACAACGGGCGTGGATCGCCTCAGCCCGCAGCAGCTCAAGACGATGGTCGATCGCGGCGCGGTGACCGTGATCGACGTCCGCGACTCCGTCTCCTACACGAACGGGCACATCCCGGGCGCCATCCACATCCCCTTCTCCAGGGTGGAAGCGGAGGCCAGTTCCCTGCCGAAAGACAAGCCGATCGTCGCGTACTGTACGTGACCGGCCGAAGAATCGAGCGCCGGTGCGGCGCTCATCCTTCATCGGCAGGGCTTCACGAACGTGTCGGCACTCCACGGCGGTCTCGACGCCTGGCGCGGGCAGGGGTACGAGGTGCGGCCGGGCATCGCCCCGTAGGCGCCGCGAAGACTCCCCCCGTCCGGCCACTTTCTCCTCCGCTGCCGAACCGGCCGCTGAGCGTCACAGCCGGGTGTGACCCTTTCGCTGGCCGCCGGTCCGCCCCGCCACGAGAATCGTGCCTACGGAGGTGGACGATGTCGGCTTTCATCCAGGATGTGACCGCCGCTCCCGTTTTCGCGCGGCGTGTCGCCCGGCTCGGAACGGAGAACGCCTTCACGATCGGCCCTGCCATCCGGCAGTTGGAGGCGCTCGGCAAGCGGGTGATCCGCTGCAACCTCGGCGAGCCCGATTTCCCTCTGCCGTCCCACGTCGCCGAGGAGGTGAAGCGCCGGATCGATGCCGGGGAGACGCACTACTGCGACCCGCAGGGGATCGAGCCGCTGCGTGCCGCGATCGCCCGGACGGCGGGCGAGCGTCGCGGCCTGAAGTTGACTCCCGATCGCGTCGTCGTCTTTCCGGGGGCAAAACCTCCGATCGGATTCGCCCAGCAGGTCTACTGTAACCGGGGGGATCAGGTGGTCTATCCCAGCCCTGGTTTCCCCATCTACGAGTCGTTCACCGGGTTCGTGGGAGCGGTTCCGATGCCGCTCCACCTTCGGGAGAAAGAGGGCTTCACGTTTCATCCCGCGGACCTGGAAGAGGTCATCGGCGGCCGGACCCGCCTTCTCTACCTCAACTTCCCCTCGAATCCGACGGGAGGAGTGGCCTCGCGCGAGCAGCTCGAGGAGATCGCCGGGGTGGTGCGGCGCGAGGCACCTGGGGCGATGCGCGTCTACTCGGATGAGGTCTACGAGGACATTCTGTTCGATGGCGCCGTCCATTCGTCGATCGCCTCGCTGCGGGAGATGGAAGAGCGGACGATCATCGTCTCCGGCGTCTCCAAGTCGTACGCCTGGACGGGAGGGCGCGTGGGGTGGGCCATCTTTCCGACGGCGGAGGAGGCGGCGGTCTTCAGGAACCTGAACATCAACTACTTCTCCTGCGTCCCGGCGTACAACCAGCACGGCGCGCGCGTGGCGATCGAGTCGCCGGAGAGCGGGCCGGCCATCGCCCGGATGGTGGCGGCATTCTCCTCGCGGCGCGATCTGGTGGTGGAGAGGCTGAACGCCATGGAGGGGGTCACCTGCCAGAAGCCGCGCGGCGCGTTCTATGCCTTCCCGAACATCGAGGGACTCTGCCGGCGGCTGGGCGTGTTCGACGCCTGGATGTCGCTGGCCGACGGCGTTCGCGGCCGGATCTCGCCCGCGACCCTCTTCCAGCAGTTCCTGCTCTTCGAGTACCAGGTGGCGACCCTCGACCGCCGCTCCTTCGGGGTCATCGGCGCCGAAGGAAAAGAGTACTTGCGGATCTCGATCGCCACGGCCATCGACGAGCTGGCCGAGGCCATGCGGCGGATGGCGACGGCCGCGGCCGACCACGCCGGATTCCGGCGTTTCTTCGACGAACGGAGGTATGTATGACCCGCCATTTCGGCCCGCGACGGGCTGCCTGGGTCGACCTCGATGTCGATGCCGCTCCACTGAGCCGGGAGGACCTCCGCGCATTCGAGCAGCTCGATGCCGTGTACCGCGCCTTGTGCGCGATGCTCTACAACTATGCTCCGCTGTCGGGTCATCCCGGCGGCTCGATCTCTTCCGGCCGCTTCGTGTCGGTCCTCCTCTTCGACACGATGGCCTATGACGTCTCCGCGCCCGATCGCCAGGAGGCGGACGTGCTCTCGTGCGCGGCCGGCCACAAGGCGCTCGGCCTCTACGCGATGTGGGCCCTGCGGAACGAGATCGTCCGCATCTCCGCCCCCGAGCTCCTTCCGCCTCTCGCCGCGCAGCTCCGCCTCGAGGACCTGCTCGGCTTCAGAAGGAATCCGGCCAGTGCCGCGCCCCTCTTCGAGCGCTTCTCGGCGCGAGCGCTGGACGGCCATCCCACGCCCGCCACGCCGTTCGTCCCGCTGGCCACAGGCGCCTCCGGCGTGGGGATGGGCTCTTCCCTCGGTCTGGCCCTGGCCATCCACGACTGGTTCGGAACCGGCGGCCCCCGCGTGCACGTGGTCGAGGGCGAGGGAGGCCTAACCCCCGGACGCGTGTCCGAGGCGCTGGCCTTCGCCGGAACGACGTCCCTGCCGAACGTGATCGTGCACGTCGATTGGAATCAGTCGTCGATCGACTCCGATCGCGTCACGCGAGAGGGAAAGGAGCCGGGAGACTACGTGCAGTGGGATCCGATGGAGTTGTTTCACCTGCACGACTGGAACGTCATCCAGGTGCCGGACGGTACGGAGCTCCAGGCCATTACGGCCGCCCAGCAGGCCGCCCTGCAGCTCGACAACGGTCAGCCGACAGCCATCGTCTATCGCACCACCAAAGGCTGGCGCTATGGAATCGAAGGCCGTGCCTCCCACGGCGCCGGGCACAAGCTCTGCTCGAAGGGTTTCTTCGACTCGCTGCCGGTGCCGGAGCACGTGCGCGCCGGCATTCCGTTGTGCGATCCGCTCGGCGGACCGTGCCGGGAGGGGAGCGACGTGGAAGCGGTCGAGCGCTGCTTCTGGGACGCGCTTCTCGCGTTGCGACGCTGGATGGAATCCGAACCAGAGACGACGGCCATCCTCGGTCGCCGTCTCCTGGCAGCGCGGGAGCGCTTCGATCGGGCTCGTCACGTCCCCCGCCCTGCTGCCCCCGCGGTGGAGGATGTGTACGCCCTCTCACGGATCGGTTCACTCCCGCGTGAGCTGGAGCTCAGGCCCGGAATCGAGACCACGCTGCGCGCGCAGCTCGGAAAGGCGATCAGTTTCCTGAACCGCTACAGCGGCGGAGCGCTCTTCGTCGCCGCGGCCGATCTTCTCGGCTCGACGAGCATCATCGAAGGGAACCGGGAGTTCGCCGGCGGCTTCTACCACGCCGCCTCGAACACCGACTCGCGCGCCCTGGCGGTCGGCGGCATCTGCGAGGACGCGATGTCCGCCGTCCTTTCCGGCATCTCGTCGTTCGGGCGGCACATCGGTGTCGGTGCTTCGTACGGCGCCTTCCTTGCGCCCCTCGGCCATATCGCCGCACGCCTGCACGCCATCGGAAATCAGGCTCGCCACGAACGCCTCGGAACCGCCGCCGGCCCGATGATCCTGATCTGCGGACACGCCGGCCTGAAGACGGGTGAGGACGGACCGACCCACGCCGACCCGCAGCCGCTGCAGATCCTCCAGGAGAATTTTCCCCGCGGTTCCATGATCACCCTCACCCCGTGGGAGGCGGGAGAGATCTGGTACCTGCTGTCGGCGGCGCTGAGCCACAGGCCGTCGGTCATCGCGCCGTTCGTGACCCGGCCGTCCGAAACCGTGCTCGACCGGGAAGCGCTCGCTCTTGCCCCTGCTCGCGACGCGGTCCACGGCGTCTACCTGCTCAGGAAGTCGCGCGCCAGGCCGGACGCCACGATCGTGCTTCAGGAATCGGCCGTCGCGCACGCGTTCATCACCGAGGCACTCCCGCTCCTCGACGCCGAGGGAGTGGATGTCGAGGTCTTCTACGTCGCCAGCGCCGAGCTGTTCGATCTGCTACCGAAGTCGGAGCGTGATCGGATCTTCCCCGAAGAGAAAGCAATGCGCGCCATCGGCATCACCGGATTCACGCTGCCGACGCTGTACCGTTGGATCCGTTCCGATGCCGGCCGGACGATGTCGATGCATCCGTTCATGTTCGGCCATTACACGGGAAGCGGCTCGGGCAGGGCCGTCCTGGCGGAGGCAGGTTTGGACGGGGCCAGCCAATTCCGCCGGATCCTCGACTTCATCGGTACCCGAGTGACCGCCTGAGGATCAGCGGCGGCGCCCGTCGTACATGCGGAGCCCGGCCTCGACGGCGGAGCGCGGGATGGGCAGCGGCTCGCCGGCCTGGAGGGCCTGGACGTACACGCGCGCGCACGCCTCCATGACGATGGCGGCGTGCAGGGCGCGATCGAGGGTCGGCCCGACGCAGACGTTGCCGTGGTTGGCCAGAATGACTCCGGCGCGATCGCCGAGGGCGGCGACGACGTTGAGGCCGACCTGGTCGGTGCCGGTGAAGGCGTAGTCGCTGACCTCCACTGCGCCGCCGAGGTGGAGAAGCATCTCGTCGATCACCGGCGGCAGCGGCCGCCGTAGAACCGACAGCGTGGTGACGAAGGGCGCGTGGGTGTGCACGATGGCGGCGACGTCGGCTCGGTGGCGATAGACGATCCGATGCATCGGCAGCTCATAGGAGGGGGCGGGGGTCGAGCCGGCCGGCCGGCCGGTGGAGAGCTCGACGATGGCGATCTCCTCCGGGCGCAACTGCTCGTAGGAGATCGACGTCGGGGTGATGGCGATGTGATGCTCGCCGGCGCGCCGGCTCACGTTCCCGGCCGAACCGGCCACGAGCCCTTCCTCACGCATCCTCCGGGCGTGAAACCAGACGTCCTGACGCGCCTCGGCGAAGGGGTCGCTCACCCGGCGAAGCGTAGCATTGGAACCTCCTCGCCGGGACCGCGAGGAGCCTACGCACTCTCTCGGCGGATGCGCGAGATCAGGAAGATCGTCACCGCTGCTGCCGAGGTGAGCATGATGGCTCGCGCCCAGGGCGGCTCGACGATGAATGTGATGACCATCCCGATCGACGTCCACATCACGGCCAGCGTGACGAGCACCTCCCGCCACGACAGGCCTCGCCCGTCACGCCACCGCCTGATGTACGGCCCGAACCAGCGATGCTCGAGCAGCCAGCGGTGGGCCCGCTCCGATCCGCGCGCGTAGCAGAAGGCTGCGAGGAGGAGAAAGGGAGTAGTGGGGAGAACGGGGAGAAAGATCCCGGCCACGCCCAGCGCGACGCTGACCGTGCCGCACGTCAGCAGAAAAGCACGCCAGACACCGCGCATCACGGGGCTCAGGCGCGGAACGTGCCGAAGATCATGGCCAGCATCGAGACGATCAGGAGGTAGAGGGTCAGACCCGCCATGGCCACGACGCGGCGCCGGCGCAGCAGGATGAACGCGGCGAACAGCAGCTCCAGCGCGCAGAATCCCACGGTGATCGCGGCGAACCGTTCGATGCCGCGCGCCGGCGTGCCGGCGAGGATCAGGGACTTTCCTCCGAAGATCACATCCGTCACGTAGGCGAAGGCCAGCACCGCCAGCGGGGCGGTGAAGAAGATGACCAGCCAGGCCTCTCCCGTCGCGCGATCGACTTTCATCGTGGTGCGGCCTCGCAAAAGCTCTGCCCGGCATCGTATCGTGCCCCGGTGCGGCAGGGGAGGCTCAGGCTCAGGGCTCGGGGGCCGCCTCACGCTCCTTCGCCGGGATGGTCGGCGGTGATGCGGCCGTCGCGGACTTCGACCACGCGGCTGGCGCGGCGGGCCAGGGCGGGATCGTGCGTGATGATCACGAGCGTCCGCCCCTGCCTCCACAGCTCGGTGAAGATGGTCATGATGTCGCTCCCGCTGCTGGAGTCTAGGTTCCCGGTCGGCTCGTCGGCAAGGACGATGTCGGGATCCATGGCCAGCGACCGGGCGATGGCCACGCGTTGCATCTGCCCGCCGGAGAGCTCGGTGGGCTTGTGCTCGACGCGGTCGCCGAGCCCGACGCGGGTCAGGAGCTCGGCGGCGCGGGTGCGCCGCTCACCTGCCTTCATCCCGCCGAAGAGCATCGGCATCTCGACGTTCTCGAGGGCGCTGATGTGCGGCAGGAGGTTGAAGTTCTGGAAGACGAACCCGACCCGGCGGTTGCGGAGCTCTGCGAGCTGGTCGCGGCTCACGCCGGCGACGTTCTGTCCGCCCAGCTCGTAGGCCCCCGACGTGGCCGTGTCGAGGCACCCCACGAGGTTCATCAGGGTCGACTTCCCCGATCCCGATGGGCCGACGACGGCCACCATCTCCCCCTTGTGCACTTCGAGGTCGATTCCCTTGAGGGCCTCGACCTTCACCTTCCCGGTGTCGTAGACCTTCCGGACCTGCGACATCCTGATGATCGTGCCGTTGCCGTTGGTCATGGTCTGAATTTCCTATTCGTAGCGGAGCGTGGCGGCGGGGTCGATGCGCGCCGCGCGCCGCGCGGGGAAGTAGCCGGCCAGCAGGCCGATCATGCCGAGGATGGCCGAGGTGGCGATGCCGATCGGCAGCGAGAGCGTCGGCCGGCCGAGGAACGAGAGGACGCGGTTGCTCTCGATGTCCACCAGGCCGGTGAGCGAGACGAGGAGCGTGGCGATGACGATCCCCAGCGCCCCGCCGGTGAAGGTGTAGACCAGCCCCTCCATCACGAAGGGGGTGATGATCCAGCGCGCCTTCGCCCCCAGGGCCATCTTCACGCCGATCTCGCGCGTCCGCTCCTTCACCACCGCGTACATGATGTTGGCCACGCCGACGCCGCCGATGATGAGCGTCAGCGCGCCGACGATGCCGAGGAAGATCTGGATGCCCATGGTGATGTTGCGGTTGATCTCCGCCGAGCGCACCGTGTCCCAGGTGCCGAAGGCCCGCTCGTCGGTGGGGTCGTAACCGAATTTCGGCCCCATGATCTGGTGGAACTTCTTCAGCGCCCCTTTCATCTCGCCGGGCGTGCGCGTCTCGATCACCAGCACGTTCACCCGGTCGCGTCCGAACTGGGCCTTGAAGGTGCTGACGGGAATCACAGCGTGCGAGCTGTCCGGTCCGCCGTACGCTCCCATCTGGATCTTCTTCTGCATGACGCCGATGACGGTGTAGGGAGCGTTGTTGATGAGCAGCGTCTTCCCCACCGGCTCTTCCTTCCCGAAGAGATCGGACGCCAGCTCGTCACCCAGGAAGGCAACCCGCCGGCGGAGCTGCTCGTCGAGCGGGCCGAAGAAGCGCCCGCCCGCCTGCGGGTAGTGCTTCCTCGTCTCGCCGTACGACCAGTTCGTCCCGACGACGCGGGCGTTCACGGTCTTGCTGCCGTAGGTCATGGCCGTGCGCCAGGAGGTCAGCTCCGCGTGGGCGCTCTTCAGCTCCGGCATCCGCGTCCGAATGTGTTCGATGTCGTCGGCCCGTGGCCGGATGCGCCGTCCCGGCGGCAGGCCTTTCCACGCCTTCGTTGTCTCGCCGGGCCAGAGCACGGCGATGTTCTCGCCCATGGCGCGCCGGTTCTTGTCGAGCTGCCGCTTCAGCCCTTCGCCGAACGCCAGCAGAAGGAGGATGGCGACCGTCCCCCACGCGATCGCGGCGATGGTGAGGTAGGCACGCTTCTTCTGCAGTTGCGAGGCGCGCTTGAAGAGGGTGAAGATGATGTGGGCGTCTGTTCGCATGACCGTCACAATTTCATCGCGACCACCGGATCGAGTCGCGCCGCGTCGCGGGCGGGAAAATAGCCGGCCACCAGTCCGACCACGCCGAGGGCGGCGGCCGTCAGCAGCGCCACGAGGGGCGAGACCTCCGGCTTGCCGACGAACTCCTGGAGCGGCTCGGGGAAGACGGCGCAGACGCCGAGGGCGATGCCGAAGCCGATCGCTCCGCCGATGGCCGTGACCAGCAGCGTCTCCAGCAGGAACTGGGAGAGGATCCAGCGCTGCTTCGCGCCGAGGGCCATCTTGATGCCGATCTCCCGTGTCCGCTCCTCGACCACCACGTTCATGATGTTCGACACCCCGATGCCGCCGACGACCAGCGTCAGCACGCCGACGATGCCGAGAAACCCGTTGAAGGCCAGCATGAAGGTGTCGAAGAACTGGAATTGCTGCGTGGTGTCCCACACCGACAACGCCTCCTTGTCGTTCGGATCGAAGCGCAGCCGCTTGCCGAACGCGGCCCGGACCCGCTCGATGAGCTGCTCGGTCTCGGCCGTGTTCCGCGCCTGGAACACCATGTTGTTGATGGTTTTCGCTCCGGTGATGGCCCGGAACGTCGACCCCGGGATGAAGGCCTTCTCCTTGTCCCGGCCGCTGTAGCTCGAGTCCTGCTCCTTCTTCGTCAGTACGCCGACGACCTGGAAGGGGGAGCCGTTGAGCAGGACCGTCTTCCCGATCGGATCGCTCGAGCCGAAGACGTTCGTGGCCAGCTCGTTGCCGAGGAAGATCACCCGCCGCTGCTCGGCCTCGTCGATCGGGTTCAGGAACCGGCCCCCCCGCTGCGGAATGAGGTTGCGCATCGATCCGAAGACGTGCGAGACCCCCGAGATGTCCACCGACAGCGTCCTGCTGCCGTAGTCCATCCGCAGGCTGGTCATGTACTCGCTGGAGATCGCGTTGAGCCCGCGCACTTCCTTCGCCACCGCGACCAGGTCCTCCTCGGTCACGCGGATGCGCCGCCCTCTCCCGAGCCCCTCGAACGGCACCGCGGTGAGCCCCGGCCAGCCGATGACGATCCGGTCGCCGAGGCCGGCCGTGTTCATGATCAGCCGCTTGTGCAGGCCTGTGCCGAAGGCGAGCATCAGGCTGATGGCCACCGTCCCCCACACGATCCCGAAGACGGTGAGGAAGGTGCGGAGCTTCTCGCTCCGCACATCACGGATCAACTGGCGGAAGACGTCTTTGAAGGTGACCATGTTGTTCGTTAACCGTTAACCGTTAACCGTTAACCGAAGTAGCACTACGAGATCTGCTTGGGCGGTCGCTCTACGACCTTGTCGCCCTGGCGGAGCCCTTCTAGGACCTCGATGTTCAGCCCGTCGGAGACGCCGGTCTTGATCTCGACCTTCTTCGGCTCGGCCTTCGGGCCGGCTGCCGCGATCTCGACGGTCGTCTTCTTGCCGCCGTCCTCGAAAGCGACCAGGCGCTCTGGAATCACCAGCACGTCCGTCTTCTCCCGGATGATCACGTCGGCGTTGGCGGAGTATCCGGCGCGGAGGGTGATGGTCTGGCCGGGATCGAGCTCGATTTCCACGTCGAACAGCGTGGCGCCTTCCTTCTGCTGCGCCTGCGGCGCGATGCGGGAGACCTTGCCGGTGACGATGTCGGTCGGCAGGGCGCCGACCTTGATGCGCGCCGTCATGCCCGCCGCGAGCTTGCCGACGTCGATCTCGTCGACGGTTCCCTTGAAGATCAGGTCGCTCATGTCGGCGATGGTGGCCATCTCCGTCCCCGGCTGGTAGGAGGTGAGCGGCACGATCGGCTCGCCGGGGTTGACCATCCGGGTCAGGACGGTGCCGGCGGCCGGCGCGCGGATGATCGACTCCTTGCCGGAGCCGGTGGAGAGGTTGCCTCGCTGGATCAGCTCCCGGTCCTGTCTCGCCTTCATCAGCGCGACACGCGACAGCTCGTACGCTTCCTTTTTCTGTTCGACTTCGGATCTGGGGAGGACGCCGGAGCGTGACAGCTCGACCGCCCGCTGATAATCGCCTTCGGCGCGGCGGAACGAGGCCTCGGCCGACTCCACTCTGCGGTCGACCTCCGTCCGCTCCAGCGGCGTGGGGTCGGGCGCGATCTCGAAGAGCGGGTCGCCAGCGCGCACGGTGTCGCCGACGTCGACCATCGTCCTGCGGACGATGCCGGAGATCTTCGACTTCACCTGAAACTTCTGCCGCGGCTGAATCTGACCGACCGCCACCGCCTTCTCCACGATGGTCCCGGTCGTGACCTCCACTTCCTTCATTCCGTTGCCGTTCTTGTTCCCGTTGCGCGTCCAGGCGTAGAGGCCTGCGCTGGCCACGGCCGCGACGATCAGGAACAGCAGCGTCTTCCAAAGCTTCGACATGAACTCTTCTCCTGGAGCTTAGGCTTGATACGCGGGAAGAGGCCTTAGGTTGCGCCTGCGGCCATGTGTCATCCTGAGCCGCGAAGACGGCGAAGGATCCCCCTCGCAAATACCTCACGCGCGCTCCGTAGGCAGGGGATTCCTCGCCGTCCTTCGCCGCTGCGCGGCTCCGGCGACTCGGAATGACACGGCCTAGAGCAGGGCTACTCCACCCCGGTCATGGCCAGGGCCAGGAGGATGATCTTTCGGATCCCGCGGTAGATCGGCTCGATCTCGCACCACTCGGTCAGGGCGTGGGCGTCACGGCAGGGGGTGGTGCCGGTGGAGATGCCGGAGATGCCAGTCGCCAGCACGGCATTCACATGATTCGTTGCCGAGGGGGAGATGCTCGGATTGGTGAAGCCGAGGACCTCGTAGACGGCCTCGGCGGTTCGGACGAGCGGCCCTTCTCGGTGGCCGGGGAGCATGGCCGGCGCGCGGAGCGAAATGACTTCGCGCCGGAAGGTCATCCCCGCCCGCCGCGCCTCCTCCTCGGCGATGGCCATCGCGCGGCGTTCCAGATCGAGCATGACCGGGTGGCGCACCGATCGGACGTCGAGCGAGAACCAGGCGTCCGCCGCCTTCGCATTGACTACCTCCGCGCCGCCGAGCATGCCGACGTTGAGATGGGAGTCGCCGGGGACCCGCAGCCGGTAGATGCGCGCGATCGCTCTCGCCAGCGGGAGCGATGCCGAATGGGGCGGAGTCCGCGATCGGGTGTGACCTCCGGGACCGATGAAGTGAAATCGATACCAGTTGATGCCGAGCCCGGCGTAGGTGAATCCCGAATAGCCGCCGTCGAGGGCGATGAAGTGGTCGATGTCCTCCCTGTGATCGGCGAGAAACTGATCGATTCCCTTGAACGAGGTCTCTTCCTCGACGGTGAAGAGGAAGATGAGGTCCCCCCTGGTGCGGATGGCGGCGGCATCGAGCGCGCGGGCCACGGCCAGGATGGCCGCGACGTTCCTGGTGTTGTCGCCGGCGCCGGGAGCGTGGATGCGTCCCTCCTCGATGCGGGGCGTGATCTCCAGCCCCGGCGAAAAAACGGTGTCGAGGTGGGCGTCGACGACGACGGTGGGTCCATCGCTGCTGCCCTTGCGGAGAGCGATGACGTTCCCGGCGGCGTCGCGCCGGACCTCGTGGAGGGGCATGGCCCGGAGGAGCGCCTCGACATACGCGGCGCGCTCGGCCTCGTGTCCGGAAGGGGCGTTGATCCCGGTCAGGGCGATCCACTCGGCGAGGATCGCCTCTCGATTCTGCTCCACGTGATCGAAGGCGGCCCGGACATCGGCGCGCGCGGCGAGCTGCTGGACGCGGGGCAGCTCGGTCAGCGGAGCGACGGGCGCCCGGGTCACGGTGGTGCATGACGTGAGAAGAAGTGCTGCGATGGCCAGGCGTTTCATCATCGGAAGCATCATGCGCTACTCCCCGAGTGCTCCGTATCGGACGATGCGGAAGCGGGAGGCCCCCTGCGCCTGGCGCACGCGTTCGGCCAGTCGCTCGTGCAGCTCGGGAGTCCAGGTGGTCCATCGCTGGAAGAACTGCCCGGCGGCGTCGCCATCGCCGGCGTACTGGAGGGCCAGCACCTCTTCGAGGAGGGAACCGACGACCTCGGCGTAACGGTCGTAGTGGATCGTCAGGCGTGTTGTTTGCGGATCGGCCTCGATCAGGCCGCGCTCGAGAAAGTAGTTGAACTGCGCGAGCTGCATGGTCTGGTAGGGCTGATCGCGGCGCGGCCTGGCGTTCTGCAGCGTCCGCCGGATGCCGGAGGCCTGGATCGTGCGGAGGGACGGGTGGTCCATGCGGTGCAGTGCGAAGAGCGACACGAGGTCCGCCTTCATCTCCTCGAGGGCGTCGGCCCATTCCTGCAGGGCCGCGTCGAGCGTGCGGCCGTGCCGGTCCCGCTCCACGCCGAGGTAGTGGCCGACCTCGTGCCAGAGCGTCCGCTGAACGTTCCCCTCCGGGAGGAGGTCGCCCGCATGCGCATCGGCCACCGACGCGCGCCACACGCGCTGATCGACGGCGAAGAGACCGGGATCGCGGAGGATGTTCTCCCGGAGCAGGATCGTGCGGCCGTAGCGTGCCGAGTAGAGGGGATCGTTCGGAAGAATCGTGGCCGTGTTCGTGCCGCGGGCCTGGCCGAAGTCGGCGATGATCCGGTAGACGCCGACCGAGATCTCGTCGCGCACGCGTTTCTTCTGCCCGTAGGGGAGCGAGTTTTCGATGACCTGCAGACTGCCGAGGGCGCGGCGAAGCTCGTCGGTCGCTTCCACGTCTTTCAGGAGGAGGCTCATGCCGTGGAAGGCCTTCACCCCGAACAGCGCGTCGTCATACGTCTCGTACGCGCCGATCTGCGCGTTGAGACGTCCGAAGCGGCCGGTCACCCACGAGGCGTCGCCGCTCTCGTAGTCGTTGGTGAGGAGGTCGCGGGCGCGGTTCCGCAGGTACCCGGCGAATTCCGGGTCGTCCGGCTCGATCTTGTCCGCCGCGCTGCGAAGCAGATGGTGCGCCTTCGTCAACGGATCGGCCCAGGCCACGGCATAGGGGACGGCATACAGCCTTGCCGCATCCGGCGCGCCGGAAAGAACGGTGAGACGCCGCTTCAGACCTGGATGGAGGATATCGAGCGCCGGGTGGCGGGTCATGGCGGCGAGGTCACGGCCGAGGTTTTCCTTCGTCGCTCTCCGGACCACGGTGCGCTCGCCGAGGATCTCGCCGCGCCGGCCGGGATTCCGCCGGATGAAGGCGTCCACCTCGTCCTTGCCGATTCCGAGCGGGTAAACGTTGCGGCCGGGCTGCTGCGGGTCGACGTCGAGGAACGGCTCGCGCCTGTTCTCGAGCGTCGTGGCGACCGGCCCCTTGAAGAGGCGGTAGAGGAGCCGCAGATTCTGCGTCTGCCGCGGATGCCCGAGGGCGGCGTCGATCCGATCGAGGCGCGCGCGGGCGGCGAGGGCCTGGTGGTGCAGCGCCTCCTCATAGAGATCGTGGAGGATCTCCCCCGCGCGTACGAGGTCCTGCAGCGCCGCCTGCTCGCCGGGAGTGAGCGCGGAGAGGTCGGGGGCGAGGCGGATCGTCTCCGTTCGGGCCAGGATCGCCGCGCTCCGCTCTTCGGTCCACCAGGCCGGCGGGACGTGCGGCCGCTGAGCGGCGGCGGTCATCGTCAACAACAAAAAGATCGAGATGGAGAGGGGAAGGAGAGCGGATCGCATCCGCGGGAGCTTATCGCGAACGTTTGAATCGTCGTACACTCCCGACTCGATGTGTCTGATCGTCCTGGCACACCGCGCCTCGGAGCGCTTCCCGCTGATCATCGCCGCGAACCGCGACGAGGACTATGAGCGCCCCTCGCTGCCGGCGCACTTCTGGGAGGGAGATGAGATCGCCGGCGGCCGCGACGCGCTGCAGGGAGGGAGCTGGCTGGCGGTCACCCGCAGCGGGCGATTCGCGGCGGTGACCAACCTCCGCGGCGCGGTCCGGGCGCCCGAATCGCGTTCGCGCGGAGAGCTGGTGACCGAGTTCGTGCGCGCCGGCGCCACACCGGCGGAGTACACCGCGGCCGTCGCGGCCCGTCAGGCCGACTACGCCGGATTTCATCTGCTGGTTGGAGAGGTCGGCGGTGAGCTCGCGCTGCTGTCCGGATCCGCCTTGCCGCTGGAGCCTGGCATTCACGGGCTCAGCAACGCTCCGCTGGGAGTGAGGTGGCCGAAAGTCGACCTCGCCGCCGAGTCGGTGAGGGGAGCGCTCCAGTCCGCGGCGAAGGAAGAGGTCGCCAACCACCTGCTGCGTCTCCTGCGCAACGCGCCGACGCACGCCGATCCGACGCGCGATCTCTTCATCCACGGCGAGCGCTACGGCACGCGCGCCTCCACCGTCATCGTGGCCGGCGGGAACGAGGTTCTCTTCGCCGAACAGAACTACGGCCCGCGCGGCGTGCCGGCCGGCGGGCGCAACGAGCTGCGCTTCCCGCTCTTCGGAAGGCGCTGACGGCGCGGTTCACCGGCTCCGATGACCGTCAGCGCAGGCGCGCACTCTGGTCAGGACGGCGGTGAGCGGAGCCGTGCCGTTTTCCCCGGTAGAGCATCTGGTCGCAGGAGGCCAGCAGCTCCGCCAGGCTCGAGCCCGGCCTCGATCCGGCCACGCCGTACTGCGCGTCGACCGACACGAGGGTGTCGTTCAGCGTCCATCTCAGTTGACGAAGAAAGCCCATCAGCCGTTCGGCGATCTGCCGCGCCTCCTCCGGCGGCGTGTCGGGAAGGAGGAGAAAGAACTCGTCGCCGCCGTACCGCCCGATGATGTCTCCGTATCGCGTGTAGGTCTTCAGCGCCGCCGCCACGCTGGCCAGGATCCGGTCACCGGCCAGATGTCCGTAGGTGTCGTTGATGTCCTTGAAGCGCTCGAGGTCGAAGAGCACGACGCTGAGCGAGCGGCCGGCGGCCAGAATCTGCTCGCCGGTGCGGAAGAGGGCCCGCCGGTTGGCGATCCCGGTGAGCTCGTCGGTGAGCGCCAGGAGCTGCAGTTCCTCGTTGGCCGCGTGCAGCCGGCGCTCCAGCTCCACGCGACGGGCCGCGCTGCGCACCTTCGCCACGATCTCCGACTCGCTCGCAGTCTTCGTCAGGTAGTCGTCCAGGCCGCTCTCCAGCGCGCGCAGCTTCGTC
Source organism: Thermoanaerobaculia bacterium (assembly GCA_035525045.1). GTDB lineage: Bacteria > Acidobacteriota > Thermoanaerobaculia > Gp7-AA8 > Gp7-AA8 > DATLEX01. The sequence goes on from DATLEX010000325.1 coordinate 24,715, forward strand.
TCCGTTCCCGAGCTCGCGATGAGCAGGATCGTGTAGAGCTCCTGCAGAGGTCCATCCTTGTGGATCTTGCGCACCGTTTCGATCCCGTCCAGCCCGGGCATGGCCAGGTCGATCACCAGGATGTCGATGGTCGGCGGATGCCGGAGGCGCTCGAGGGCTTCTTCGCCGCTCGGCGCCAGCTCCACGGCGAACCCGGCGCGGGCGAGGACGAGCCTGAGGAAGCGGAGGTAGGCCGCGTCGTCGTCGACGGCGAGGATGCGGACGACAGGGGCTGCCGGACCGGCGTCGCCCCGCCGACGCCCCAGAGCTTCTTCAGGGCTCGACATGGGAGCCCTGGACGCAATGCAGATGCCGCTTGGGAATGGAGCGTGACGGGGATCACGGACTGAGAGGTCCGGAGCTCCGAATGCCGCGTTCCGAGAGCCGGGGGCCTCGGGCGCGGCACGCGGCAATTCTGTTACCTTTTCGGTCAACGGGTGCAGCCCGCCGTCACCCTCGCGTCACCCCGATCAGCCTCTCCAGCTCCTCCCGCCTGCTCCGGCTGACGCTCAACTCGGTGCCGTCCCTGAGGCGGACGGCGTAGTCGCCTCCCTGCTTCTTCAGAAAGGCGTCTATGCGGTCGATGCGGACGATGGCGGAGCGGTGGATGCGGAAGAAGCGCGAGGGATCGAGGCGCTGCTCGAGGGTGTGCATCCGCTCCCGAATGGCGAAGCTGCCGGGGCCGATGTGCAGCTCGGCGTAAGGGCCGGCGGCGGTGATGTAGTCGATCTTCTCGACCGGCACGACGCGGACCTGCCCGCGCGTCTCCACGGCCAGGCGCTCGAGGTACTTCGACTCGGCAGGTGAGGATTGAGACTCGAGGAGGGACACCAACTGCCGGGCCATCCGTCCGGCGTCCCGCCGCTCGATGGCCTGGCGCGCACGGCGCAGCGTCTGCTCGAAGCGCTCGTCGTCGAAGGGTTTCATCAGGTAGTCGAGCGCGGCCAGCTCGAAGGCCTTCAGCGCAAATTGGTCATAGGCGGTGACGAAGATCGTCGCCGGCATCGCTTCCGGGCCGACCTCCGCCACGACCTCGATGCCGCTCCTGCCGGGCATCTGCACGTCGAGGAACACCAGATCGGGCGCGAGGGAGCGGATCGCGTCCGGCGCCTCCTCGCCGTTGTCCACGGTACCGACGACCTCGATCCCTTCCTGGCGCCGGAGGAGATCCTCGATGCGCTGCCGCGCCAGCGGCTCGTCGTCGATGATCATCGCTCGAATCGGACGCTCGGTCATGAGGCGGCTGCCACGTGATAGGGAATGCGGATCTCGGCGATGGTCCCGCCGTCGGGCACGCCGCGCAGCGAGACCTCGCCGGCGCCGCCGTACATCTCGCGGAGCCGTTGCCGCGTGTTGGCCAGGCCGATGCCCGATTCGGCCGCCTGCTCCGGTCCCGGTCCCTCGTCGGCGACGGAAACGATCAGGTGCTCGGCCTGCCGGCGTGCCGCGAGCGTCACCCGACCACCGTCATGGCTGCGACTGATGCCGTGCTTCAGCGCGTTCTCGACCAGCGGCTGGAGAATCAGAGACGGGACCGCCGCCTCGTCGAGACCCGGCTCGATCCGTTCTTCGAATGTCAGGCGCCCCTGGAAGCGGACGTTCATGATCTCCACGTAACGCCTGACGAATCCGAGCTCCTGCCGCAACGGGACCTCCGCCGTGGCGGCGGTGTCGAGCGTATAGCGGAGCAGCTCGCTGAGGCGGGCGATCATCTGTCGCACCCCGGCCGGGTCGCGCTCGACCAGTGCCGAGACGGCATGGAGCGTATTGAAGAGAAAGTGGGGATTGATCTGCATCCGCAGCGCCTCGAGGCGCGCCTGGGCCAGTTGTGCCTGCAGTTGCGCCGCGTGGATCGCCAGCCGCTCCGCCTCCTGCTGCCGAACCCGGTCGCGCTCGGAATATTCGCGCGCGAAGCCCGCCGCCAGAACGCCGAAGTAGACGATCACCTGGTTGAGGAACGAGACCCGGAACGACATCAGCGGCGTGATCAGCGACGGGCGCCGGCGGGGGATGTCGAACACCTCGAAGCGGAAGAAATCGAGGACGGTGTTGGCCACGAACGCCACCCCCACACCGGCTGCGAGCAGGGCGACGGCCCGGAGCACCACGGGTGTCCGGCCGCGCAGCGACCAGGCGCTGATGAAGAAGATCGCCGGCGTGAGAAAGGCCCAGACCAGGCCCTCCACGTAGCCGAGGATGATCGGGCCGGTGGGGGAGATGAAGCGGAGTCCGGCGCCGCGGGGATCGATCAGCCGGTTCCCGGCCGAGAGCGTGGCCAGCGCCACCCAGAAGAGGAAGATGGCGATGATCTCCCGCCGCCGAAGTCGCCAGCCCTGCACACCCGCCGGACATGCAAGCCGGCAGCCTGCTGGCGGACCGTGCAGTTTGTGACACCGGCGTGCACTTCATGGCGCACCTGGAAGCGCTTTGCCTCCCGCCGCGTCTAAAGAGGCATCAACCGACAAAGGAGTCGAGACCATGATGAGAAAGACGATCACCACCGCAGTGGCCCTTGCCCTCGGCGCTTCGCTGGCCTTCGCTGGCCCGGGAGCCGGCAAGGGGAAATTTGGCAAGGGGCATGGCAAGGGTGAGGCCCACGCCGCACGCTTTGCCGAGAAGCTGAATCTCAGCGAGGCCCAGAAGGCGCAGATGAAGGAGCTGCAGGAGAACTTCCGCGCCGCCAACCAGCACCGCTTCCAGACGCAGCGCGACACGATGCGGCAGTTCCGCGAGGCTCGTCAGGCCGGCGACACCGCCCGTGCCGACGCCCTCCGGCAGACGCTCGAGCTGCAGCGTGGGGAGCTGAACCAGCTCCGCCAGGCCAACCGCGAGCAGATGCTGTCGATCCTCACCCCTGACCAGCGCGCCCAGCTCGAGGCCATGAAGGCCGAGCGCGGCGAGCGCAAGGGGAAGAAAGGACGCCGCGGCGGCGGCCGGTAATTTCGGCGCCAGCGGCAGTCGCTGAAAGGCAGGCTTCGGCCTGCCTTTTTTGATGTCTCGCTGAGCTTCGCCTCCGCGGTCGCCGACGCGATCGTTCCGGAGGCGTGGGACATCCCCAACCTCGACCATGACCGGGTCGACTACTGGGTCCGCCGCTTCAGCACGGACAAGCGACGCGATTTCGAGGCTTACCTGGCCCGCTCGGGGCGGTACGCGCCGATGATCCAGCAGAAGCTGGCCGAGCGCGACATGCCGCAGGACCTGCTGTACCTGGCGATGATCGAGTCGGGCTTCAACCCGAAGGCGTACTCGCACGCGCACGCGTCGGAAAGCGCGATCACTCCTGAAGTCGTCGTTCGCATGCGGGATCTCCGGGAACCGTCGTTTTCTCCATGTTATTAGATATTCGACGATCGACCCGATAGACCGAGGAGCCTCGCGGCCGTCATCCCGTGAGCTTGCGCATGCCGACGAAGGTCATGATGGCGCCGAGGAATCCGACCAGGGCCACGGTCACCGTCGCGCCCATCAGGTTGTAGAGGATCGCGACTCCCCACCAGACGCGGACCGATTCCCGCGCCCCCGATTCGAGCTCGCCGAAAACGCCGTGCAGGTAGTAGGCACACCAGAGCAAGGCGAGACCGCCCACCAGCGCGAACCAGGGAGAGTCGGCAGGATCACCGGAAGCGGCGGCCTCCTGCTCGAGCTGTGATCCCGGCGCCGGCTGGCCGTCGTAGACGTCGGGGAGCGCTCCGCCCCCGGCGCCCGCCCAGCCCGGAGCGGCGTTTCCATCGAACATCGCCTCTTCGCCCACCGGCTGCTTGCAGCGCGGACAGTTGCCGTCGGACCGTTGCCGGTGCTTGAGACCACAGTGCGGGCACATCATCCACTCTTCCATGGCTTCACCTCCGTCGCGCGGGCCTCGCGTGTCCACACTGCCTCGGGAATTCGGTTCCAGTGCAGGATCTCTCTTCCGAAGCCGGGAGAGTGGGAACGCTCGGATTTGGGTTTTTGTCATTCTCGGTCCGTCGGCTCGCGGCGTCCAGAAGGAGTTCCGAAAGAGACGGGTTCCGTGCCAGACAGTGGCCGCGGTTTTCAGCCGCGGCTCTCGACGGGCGGGCGGTCCCGCGCAAGCACCGAAGCCAAGGAAAGTTGGTGTCAAGGAAGGTTGGTGTCAGGTCTGAAAATCTGACTTCAGCTCTACGCCAGGGAGACAGCCGGCTGGCACTGACACATTTCCGGTCAATTGAACGAGCTCGCCGAGGCGGCCGAGACCAGCGCCAGGGTGATGACGCTCCTGCTCGCGGCCATCGCCATCGGGTTCTGCGCGGCGGCCGGCATCTTCTTCGGCTACTACCCCGCCCGAAAAGCCGCCTCCCTGACCCCTACTTCTTCCACAGCGGATAGACGGCCGCGCCGGAGAGGAGAATCGCGAGGCCGACCGCGCTGTCGAGGGGTGAGCGGATCGCGGTGGCGATCACCACGATCCAGCAGGCGAGGGTGAAGAGGGCGGTGGTCAGGGGATGGCCGGGTGTGCGGAAGCCGTCGCGGGCCGCCTCGCGCCGGCGGAAGACGAAGACGGCCGCACCGGTCAGACCGAAGAAGATGAAATCGGTGGCCACGACGTAGCTCAGGATCTGTTCGTACGTCCCGGAGACAGCGATGGCGATGGCCACCATGCCCTGCAGGGCGATGGCCACATGCGGCACGCGCGTGACCGGATGTACGGCGGCCACAGCCCGGAAGAAGAGTCCATCGCCGGCCATAGCGTGGTAGACCCGCGGCGCGGTGAGCATTCCCTGGGCGAGAAACCCGAGCGTCGAGATGGCGATGCCGACCGCGATCAGCTTTGCTCCCGGCTCGCCGAAGAGCGCCCGCATGACGGTCGAGGCGGGTGTGGTCGTCGCGGCGAGGCCATCGGCGCCGAGGACGCGGAGCGAGACGACGTTCACGGCGATGTAAATCGCCACGACCGCGGAAACGCCCACCAGCAGACCGATGACCAGGTCGCGCCGGGGCCGCTTCAGCTCGGCGGCGATGAAGCTCGCCGTCTGCCAGCCGCCGTAGGCGAACATCACCGGCGTCAGCGCGGCGAAGAAGAGGAGCGGCGAGACGTCCTCTCCGGAGGAGACGCTCAGTCTCGAGGTTCGGGTGAAGAACAGCCCGGCGATGATGAGGGCCCCGATCGCCAGAAGCTTCAGCAGCATGAGCGCCGTCTGCGTGTTGCTGCCGCTGCGGACGCCGGCGACGTTGATCAGCGTCAGCGCCAGGAGCGTCGCGGCGGCGACGGCCCAGTCGGCCATCGCTGCGCCGGTCAGCTCGATGAAGTAGCGCGCGAACGTGACCGCGACGGCGGCCATTCCCCCGCTCTGCACCACCAGCAGCAGCGCCCAGCCGTAGAGGAAAGCGACGGCCGGGTGATAGGCATCGCGCAGGTAGGCGTACTGCCCGCCCGCTTCCGGCCGGAGCGAGGCCAGCTCGGCGTAGACGAAGGCCCCCAGCAAGGCGATGGCGCCGCCGGTCGCCCAGGCCAGGATGATCAGCGAGGGATTACCCAGATGCCTGGCCACGACGTAGGGATTGATGAAGATGCCCGATCCGATGATGCCGCCCATGACGATCATCGTGGCGTCGAAGGCGCCGAGGCGGCGGGCCAGTGCCGGTTGAGTCAAAGCGGGCTGCGCTCCCCTTCGCGGGCGACATCGAACCCGCGGCGGCGGATCTCCTCCAGCGCGGCACCGGGGCGGAGGGCGGGATTGGACTGGTTGAGATGGATGAACCGGACCTTGGAACGCTCCGCGGCCGGAAGTGCCTCGAGCCGCTGCATCGTCTCGGTGACGGTCGGGTGGGGGATCTCGCTGAGATCGCGTCCCGGGAGCTCGCTCTCGTCGTAGAAGGTGGCGTCGAGAAAGGCGACGTCCACCTCCGCGATCGCGGATTCGAGCGGCGTCGTCCACTTCTCCCACTTGTCGATGTCGGGGAGCCAGAGGACGGCCCCCGATGGCCCTCGAACGACGAAGGCCACGGTCTCGGAGTACTCGTCGCGATGGGGAACCGGGAGCGGGATGACGGTGATGCGCTCGTTGAGCGTGACCGGCCGCCCCGCTTCGAGCGTTCGAAGCTCGATGTTGCCGAGGCGGACGAGCTGGTCCCACGGTCCGTTGCGCTCGAGGAAGGCGCGCATGCGCGGCATCGCGTACGCCGGCACGCCACGCGTCCCCATCACCTCGCGGCCGAGGTGAATGAGCCCGGCGTAGTGTCCGACGTGTGCGTGCGTGAGGAGGATGCCCGAGAGCCGTCCCGGTGCGGCCTCGTCGAGCGTGCGGAGCTGGGAAGGGAAGTCGGGCGTGGCGTCGATGATCCAGCGCTGGCCGCTGGCGGGATCGACGATGGCCAGCGAGGCGACGCGGCGCCGCAGCGCCGGATCGTTCCATGCGGCGATACAGTCGGGGCGGTTGCAGCCGGCCTGCGGGTAGCCGCCGTCCTGGGCGATGCCGAGGACGATCGCGTACGGCGAGCCGGGAGAAGGGGGCGCCGTCGCGCAGGAGAGCGCGAGCAGCAGGGCAAGGCTGCCAGTGAAAGCGCGCACCGGCGAATCGTACCGCCGGACGAGGAGGGCGGGCGGCTGGTATGCTGCCGCCTCCCATGGACCGCTACCGCGTCCCGCCCGATCGCAAGGTCTCGCTCCGCGACTTCGACGCCGGCGACACTTCCCTCGCCGAAGGCGGCAAGAAGGAAGGGGAGGCCATCGTGCGGGGTCTCGGCAAGCGCCTCGACGAGCTCCAGGACCTCTTCTACGCGAGCCGCCGGCAGAAACTCCTCATCGTCCTGCAGGGGATGGACACGTCCGGGAAGGACGGCACGATTCGCAAGGTCTTTGCGAGCATGGATCCGCTCGGGTTGCGAGTGGCCGCCTTCAAGGCGCCATCCGAGGAGGAGCTGGATCACGACTTTCTCTGGCGCATCCACCGGAGGGTCCCCGGCCTGGGGGAAGTGGTGATCTTCAACCGCAGTCACTACGAGGACGTGCTGGTCGTGCGGGTGCGGAACCTCGTTCCGGAGAAGGTGTGGAAAGCGCGCTACGCGCAGATCAACGACTTCGAACGGATGCTCGCCGAGGCGGGAACGACGATCGTGAAGTTCTTCCTGCACATCGATCAGAAAGAGCAGAAAGAGCGCCTGCAGAGCCGTCTGGACGATCCGACGAAGCGCTGGAAGTTCTGCCGCGGCGATCTCGACGACCGGAAGCTGTGGAAGGATTACACCAGGGCCTACGAGGACGTCCTGAGCAGGACCAGCACGGAGTGGGCTCCGTGGTATGTCGTGCCGGCGAACAAGAAGTGGTACCGCAACGTGGTGGTCTCGCAGGTGCTGGTCGATATGCTGGAGGGGCTCGACCTCCGGTATCCTGAGCCGGAAGACGATCTGGTGGGTTTGCAGATCGACTGAGGCGATGAGTGGCTCAGGCTGGCCGTTACTGCGCCTCGCGGGCACGCGCCACCAGCGCCTCGAAGGCGGCGATACGCGCGGGATGATCGAGGGCGGATCCGAATCACTGATGAGATGACGCACTCGACCGAGGTCGATGTCCTGCAGGTGCAGAACCAGAGAGCATTGACGAGCGCACGAAGAGCGTCGGTCTTACGCTACGGCAGCCTCCGGCCGACTGGCATTCCGTCTCCCCGCGGCCATGATCCGGCCCCCGGGGGGGGGGCTTTGGCGTCGGCAGACCTGGCGCCGCAAGTCGTGAAGGCAGCGGACCCTGCGGATTGGCTGGGGAGGGAGGATTCGAACCTCCGAATGGCGGCTCCAAAGGCCGCTGCCTTACCACTTGGCGACTCCCCAATACCAGGCAGCAGCAAGAGTACAAGACCGCGGCACCCCGATCCATTCCCCGGCCGGGTGACGGCACGCCGCGTGCTTTTTCTCGACGTGTGATGCAGACGGTCTGCGAGAACCTCGGCTGGGACATCGGAGCGCTGTGGGAGATCGATTCCCCTCGATCGGCGATCGCCTGC